>CBFGNA010000089.1:0-8264 GCA_965650045.1 uncultured Polaromonas sp. | reverse complement strand
CGGCATGGCGGCCACCAGCGACTTTTTGGGCAGCGTGTGGTGATCGCTCAGGTAGCTGCGCAGCGCGGTCGAGCAGACCCACAGCACCACGTCATTGAACGATCCGCCCACCGCCTTGCCCATGGCCTTGCAGTCGGCCAGCGGCAAGGTGGCGGTGACGAACACGCGCTCGGCCGTGATGCCGGTATTGAACGGGGTGGCCGGCGCCAGCTTCACCGGCATCCTGGGCCGCCCACCGGCTGGCGACGCGGCCACGGTTTGCCGGGCCAGCGTGCTGCCCAGGGTGCTGGCGGCCGACGGCAGCGTTTTCGCCAGCTTGGCAAGCTGCCCGAGCGAGCTGGAAAACACCGATCCAATCATCTTGCCGAGCTGGAGGTCGGCTTCCAGCTTGCGCCGGCGCGCGGGGTCGGGTGGCGCCACTTCGCGCGGCACCGGCCCCATGTCCAGCATGGCGTTGGCCAGCATCACGCCGCCCTTGCCATCGAGGGCCGCGTGATGGATCTTCGAGAAAGAGCCGGCGACCACCTTGCCGCCCATGGCGGCCGGTAACTGGATGCGGTCGAAGATATGGAACTCCCAGAGCGGGAAGTTGCGGTCTATCCGTTCACCATGCAACTTCGCGCACAGCTTGTGCACCGCCGCCAGCGTCATGGGCGCTGCTCCCTTTTTCACCAGATCAGCCTTGCGGATGTGGAAACCGATGTCGACCTCGTCTGCCTCGACCCACAAGGGATGCCCCAAATCCAGCGGCATGGCCACCAGCTTGCGGCTGAACACCGGTGCCAGGTGCATGCGGCTGGCGATATGGCGAGTGACGGCCTTGTGAAAACTGCCCTTGAAGCCCGGCGGCAGCTCACACAGGTTGAGTGAGCCTACATGCATGGGCATTTCGGGGGTTTCGAGGTAGAGAAAGGTGGCGTCGAGGCCGGTCAGGGATTTCATGGTTATCGTGTCTCCGTGGCAGACACGTTAACCGAGGCGACAGGCTGCGGGCACTAGGGTTTGCCGGGGAAGCCTGCGGACAGCGCTCAGTCGTCGAACAGATAGACGATCTCACCGAGCCAGCGTTTTTCCACCAGGGTGAGGTGCCCGCGTTTGCCTGCTTGGACCTTTCCGCCCACCGAACTTCGAAACGCGGCGCCGGGCGTATGTTCCAGCCAGCAGTCGGCGGTTGCGTCAGGAAAATCCAGTCCCATTTCTTCCGCGGCTTCGGCGGCATCGTCGTAGCCGTGGGCAAACGCCAGAAGCAGCGACATGGTCAGCCGGTGCCGGCCGGCGTTGCAGTAAAAAACACCGGCATCCCGGAGGTAGACAAAGGACCGGTCCAGATCGGCCTGATGCAGCGGCACGGCTTCGCAAGCCCCCGCGCCTGCGAGCAATTGCCACTGCGCCGGTGTGAAACTGCTCATGTCTGTCCTTTCGTGCGTGAGCCGCCAGGCGTCTGTTCGATGGACATGGCAGCCAATGGCTTCGCGCGGCGCCATGCTAACGCCTGCCGCGGCCCTTGTCGTCCTGCAATCGGGGTAGGCGTTCAGGATCCGCAGCTCTGCGGACCACCCAACAAGGCCTGCTCGTCCTCATTCAGCCCGGCCACTGGCGTTGCTTTCGCCAGCGCCATCCACACCCCCAGCGGCAGGGACTGCCGGGAACGCCGTGGCGCTGCCTTCGCCACCACCAGGCGCCCGTTCTCCACCACCATCACACCGCACTCGGACGGCACCTCGCCGGGATCAGCGATGCAGCGTCCTTTCGCATCGCAGCCCAGCACATACCAGCACTCGCCACCCAGGTCCAGGTAGGCGGCGCGTTTGTCGGGGCGCTTCAAATCGCCGAGCAGGTCGGAGCGGTGCACCTTGATCTCGTGGACGATGGGGTCCACGTACTCGGCGACCGAGGTATTGCGGATCGAGAAGACGTCAGGACGGGCGATGCACCAGCGCACCTTGCCGTCTTTTTCCAGCGGCGGCAATTGCGCGCGCAAGCCCAGGCCGCGCCAGGTGATGCGGCCGGCGCGCACCATCTCGCAGGCCACTTGCTCGACCAGCGCTTCATGCGCCGACAGCGCCGAGCGGTTGCGCACCAGTGTGGCGGCGAGGTAGCTGACACCGGCATCGGTGACGCGCAGTGTTTCATGGCCTGCCGGACCGGCCACGCGCTGCAACATGCCGCCCGCCAACAGTTCAATCTCGATCAGATCCTGGCAAGGCCAGCCGGCCGAGCGGTAGATTTCGCGCAGGCGGCGTGCGTGGGTCTTGCCGAGTGGCGTGGGCACGTTGGCCGCGGGCGGGGCGTCAGAAAGGATGGCGGTGGGTTCAAACATGCTGAAAAAGGCGCGATTCAGGCTCGCAGCTTAAAACAAGGTGGTTCATAAGCCAAATCGGGCTCCAGCCCACGCTGGCCGTTCGTGGCCTGCTATCAATAGTGAAGCAACCCTCAGTTGCCGCCGGCTTGCCGGAAGGGGTTGCGCCGCTCCAGTTCGTCCATGTAGCCGGCAATGCCTTCGCCTTCGCGTTCGAGGAAACGCTCGACCGCATCGGCGAACGCCGGATGCGCCAGCCAGTGCGCGCTGGTGGTCTTGACCGGAAGCAGGGCGCGCGCCATCTTGTGTTCACCCTGGGCGCCGCCTTCGAAGCGCTGGTAGCCGTGGTCTATGCACCATTGCAGTGGCTGGTAATAACAGGCTTCAAAGTGCAGGCAGTCCACACGTTCGGTGGCGCCCCAGTAACGGCCGTAGGCGATTTTGGCTGGGGACTCAGTGCCAAATTGGACTCCAGCCCCCGTCCCGCCTGCGCAGACAGCTATCAAACTGGTAGCAATTGGACTGCCTGATCGCTCTCCTACAAAGAGCAGCCAGTTCTCAGGCATGGTGTCGGCCATGCGCTGGAAGAAGTCGCGGCTCAGGTACGGCGCGTTGCCGTGTTCGTAATAGGTGCGCTCGTAACAGCTGTAGAAAAAGTCCCAGTCGGCTGCGGAGATATCCTTTCCCAGTGACCAGCGAAAGGTCACGCCAGCGTCCGCCACCTTGCGCCGTTCCTGGCGGATCTTCTTGCGCTTGTCCTGGCTCAGCGACATCAGGAAATCGTTGAAATCGCGGTAGCCAGGTGCCAGCTCCGTTCGGGCTGAGCCTGTCGAAGCCCCGGCGCACCCTTCGACCCCTTCGACGGAGCTCAGGACAGGCGACTCAGGGCGAACGCTCAGGGATTCAGGCGGCAAAAAAGTTTTGTTTGTCCAGTGAAATTGCACGTTGTGCCGCAGCATGAGACCGGCTTCCTCACACGCCGCCACATCCGCATCGCTGGTGAACAGCAGGTGCAGGGACGACAGCCCCTCTTCGCCGCACCAGGCCACCAGCGCCTGCACCAGCAGCAGGCGGGTCGCCGCGTCACGTGCCAGCAGGCGCGGGCCGGGCACCGGCGTGAAGGGCGGCGCCACCAGCGCTTTCGGGTAATAACTCAGGCCATGCTGATGGTAGGCGTTGGCCCAGGCGTGGTCGAAGACGTATTCACCGTAGGAGTGATCCTTGAGGTAGAGCGCGCAGGCACCGGCCAGCGCATCGCCATGCCAGAGTGTGATGAAACGCGGTGTCCAGCCGGTGGCGGGCGTGGCGCTGCCGCTTTCGTGCATGGCGCACAGGTACTCGTGGCGCATGAAGGGGTTGAGCCCGCCGTCCGGGTCCTGCTGCGCGAGCAGGGCATTCCAGGCCGCGCCATCGATCTGCGCCGGGGTGTCCAGCACTCGGATGACATAATCGTTTTCAGTCACAGCACCCACCGTTTTTCTTTTTCCATGACTCTCAAAATCTGCGTTGCCCAATTGAACTACTGCGTTGGCGACATGCCGGGCAACGCGCAAAAAATCATCGCCGCCGCGCGTACCGCTTACGCCGATGGCGTGCGCCTGCTGCTCACGCCCGAGATGGCGATTTGCGGCTACGCGGCCGAAGACCTGTTTCTGCGCCGTTCCTTCATTGAAGCCTGTGATGATGCCGTGAATGACATCGCCCGTGAGCTGGCCGGGTTAAAGGGCCTGACGGTGGTGGTCGGCACGCCGACGCATGGCGACACAGGCAAGGCGCTGCGCACCAAAAGCGTCGAGGTGCAGCAGCGCCACAACGCCGCCCGGGTGCTGCGGGAAGGCGCGGTGATCGCCAGTTATGCCAAGCGCGAGCTGCCCAACTACCAGGTTTTTGACGAGCGGCGTTATTTCACGCCGGGCCAGGGCGTCTGTGTGTTTGAGGCCGGCGAGGGCGCCGACGCGGTGCGCATCGGCCTGCTGATCTGTGAGGACGCCTGGTTCGAGGAGCCGGCCCGGCTGGCCAAAGAGGCCGGCGCCGAGATGCTGGCCGTCATCAACGCCTCGCCCTTTCACGTGGGCAAGGGCGGCGAGCGTGAGCTGATGATGCGCCAGCGCGTGCTGGCCACCGGCCTGCCCATGGTGTATGCGCATCTGGTCGGCGGGCAGGATGAAATTGTGTTTGAAGGCCATTCGTTTGCGCTGCAGGCCGACGGTGTGGTTGCCGGGCGCGCCGAAAGTTTCAAGGAGAATCTGTTTGTCGCCCAGGCGCAGCGGGCGCAAGCAGCTATCAAATTGGTAGCATCCATCGAGCCCGAGCGAAGTGCGGAAGCGGACCTGTGGGACGCGCTGGTGCTGGGCGTGCGCGACTACTTGGGCAAAAACGGCTTCCCCGGCGCTATCCTGGGCTTGTCGGGCGGCATCGATTCGGCGCTGGTGCTGGCGATTGCGGTCGATGCACTGGGCGCCGACAAGGTGCGCACCGTGATGATGCCTTCGCCTTACACCGCCGACATTTCCTGGATTGATGCGCGCGAGATGGCGGCGCGGATGAAGGTGCGTTACGACGAGATTTCCATCATCCCCGAGTTCGAGGCGTTCAAGGCCTCGTTGGCTGGCGAGTTCAAGGGCCTGCCGGAAGACACCACCGAGGAAAACATTCAGGCACGCATCCGCGGCGTGTTTTTGATGGCGCTGTCCAACAAGTTCGGCTCTATCGTGCTGACCACCGGCAACAAGAGCGAGATGGCCACCGGTTACTGCACCCTGTACGGCGACATGGCCGGCGGCTTTGCGGTGATCAAGGACCTGCTGAAAACCACCGTGTTTCGCCTGGCCGAGTGGCGCAATGCGAACGACCCTTACGGCACCGGCAAGAGCCCGATCCCCGAGCGCATCATCACGCGGCCACCGAGCGCCGAGCTGCGTGCAGACCAGACCGACCAGGACAGCCTGCCGCCCTACGAGGTACTGGACGCGATTTTGCGGCGCTACATGGAAAACGACGAAAGCATCGAGAGCATCATTGCCGCGGGCTTTGACGCCGCGGTGGTCGAGCGCGTGACGCGGCTGATCAAGATCAACGAGTACAAACGCCGGCAAGCCCCGGTGGGTATCCGGGTTAGCCACCGCAGCTTCGGCAAGGATTGGCGCTATCCTATTACCAGTAAATTTCGAGCCTAGCCGCGCGCACGACCGCAGCTTATTTCAAGAACCAACGGAGATATTCAGTGAAACAAATCACCGCCGTCCTCAAACCCTTCAAACTCGAAGAAGTCCGCGAAGCCCTGGCCGAATGCGGCGTGACCGGCCTGACCGTCACCGAAGTCAAGGGTTTCGGCCGCCAGAAGGGCCACACCGAGCTGTACCGTGGCGCCGAGTATGTGGTCGATTTCCTGCCCAAGGTCAAGGTCGAGGTGGTTGTGAAAACCGAGGACGTGGACCGCTGCGTGGAGGCCATCGTGCGTGCTGCGCGCACCGGCAAGATCGGCGACGGCAAGATTTTCGTCACCAGCGTCGAGCGGGTGGTGCGCATCCGCACCGGTGAAGAGGACGAAACCGCGATCTGAACAAGACGCTCCAGGACGGCGTGGATCTCAAATCTGGTCCAGCCGCTGTCCTTCAGGAGCCATGCCTGCGGTTTGCACCAGTTGCTCCAGCAAAACCCCGGGTTCGCTGCCGACATGGATCAGTTCCATCTGCCAGTCGCTCATGAAGCCGGCTTTGACCGATGAGGCCAGGAAGGCCAGCAGCTCGGTGTAATAGCCGCCCAGGTTGAGCAGGCCGACCGGCTTGGCGTGGTAGCCGAGCTGGCGCCAAGTCCAGACTTCAAAAAATTCTTCGAGTGTGCCGATGCCGCCGGGCAGCGACAAAAAGGCGTCGGCGTGTTCGGCCATGATGCGTTTGCGCTCATGCATGGTCTCGACGATGTGCAGCTCGGTGCAGCCGGTATGCGCCCATTCCTTTTCGACCAGCGCCTTCGGGATCACACCGACGACGCGGCCGCCGGCCGCCAGCGTGGCGTCGGCCACGATGCCCATCAGGCCGTTGCGCCCACCGCCGTACACCAGTTGCCCGCCGTGCCGGCCGATCCACGTGCCGACCGTGCGTGCGGTGTCGGCAAAAACCGGCTCTGCGCCGGGACGTGAGCCGCAATAAACGCAAAGGGAAAACGCCGGACTCATGCCACAAACCGGTGAAACAGCGCCAGCGCCCAGGTGCCGGCGCACAGCAGCAGGCTCAGCAGCACGGCAGCGCTGCCCATGTCCTTGGCGCGTTTGGACAAGTCGTGCCACTCGGGGCCGATGCGGTCGATGGCGGTCTCGATGCCGGTGTTGAGTAGTTCGATGACCATCACCAGGATGACCGAGCCGGCCAGCAGCACGGTTTCGACCCAGCTGCGGCCCAGCCAGAAAGCGGCAGGCAGCAGCAACAGCGAGGTGATGGCCTCCTGGCGAAAGGCGGTTTCCTGCCAGCCGGCGCGCAGGCCGGCCAGGGAGTAGCCCAGTGCGTGCCAGACGCGGTTCAGACCCTTGCGGTCTTTCTGGGGGTTGACGGGGGAGGGCGGGGCCGGAGCATCGGTTTCGGGCACGCGCAGGGAGGCAGAATCGGTCATCAGGGCATTGTCCTGCAGCTCTGTGGCATTTTGATGTGACGCCGGCATGCTGCGGCGGGCTCAGGCGGTTTTGGGTGGCGGTGCGGCCGGCAGGCTGGTGACCAGGCGGGTTCCCGCCAGGGCGTCATGCCAGAACTGCCGCTGCGGGTGAAAGCGCGCCAGGATGGCCCAGATGGGCACCCAGCCGAGGGCCAGCACGGCGGCTTCCCGGACCGGCAGCGCCAGCGCCCAGCTCAGCACCAGCGGCGGCAAAAACCACAGCCAGCTCAGCACGTAACGCAGCAATGCGCGTTTTTGCGTGAGGGGGGCGCCGTGTTTGTCCACCACGCGAATGTTCCAGGTTTTCATGGCCAGCGTCTGGCCCCGGGCCCAGAACCAGACAAAGTAGATGCCGAACACGACGAACAGAAAGGCCTGCTGGGCGTGGCGGTTGTCCATGGCGTTGCGGGTCTGGCTCAGTGTGCTGAACAGGTAGCCGGCGATAAACACCACACCAAACATCAGCAGGCCTTCGTACATCCAGCAGGCCATGCGCCTGCGCAGCGATGGCGTGGACGCCGGGGAAGCAGTATTTACTATCAATTTGGTAGCGATTAAACGAGTGGGGACAAGGGCTGGCGCACTATTTGACTCACAACGCGCCGGCCCGCAGGCCGCGGCAGGAACGGCTAGCGGGGCTGGCCGGCCGTGCTGCCGGGACCTGCGGGTGGGACTGTGGGCGCTGTGCCCCCAGCGCCATCCGCCGGCTGCGAAACCGTGATTTTAGGCGCGGCTTGGGGCTTGGGTCTGGCCTGCTCGGCTGCAGAAGGAATGGTCGCCAGCTTTTGTTTGGCAACGGGCTTGGACGCGGGTGCGGCGCCCACCGGTTTGGCCGGTGCCTTGGCGGCAAGTTTGCGTTTTTCCTCGGTGCTGAGCGCCTGATAAGCCTCCCACTTGGCTTTTCTTTCTTCTGCCGTGAGCTTTTTGGAGAGTTCGCGGGTTTTTGCGAAGTTCAGGCGCGCCTGGGTGCGCTGCTGTGGGCTGAGCGCGACCCAGTCTTTCATCCGGCCCTGCATTTTGGCCTGCTCTTCGGGCGACAGCGAGCGGTAACCGCGGGCCATTTCAAGCCATTTGCGCTTGTGGCTCTGGCTCAGGGATGGCCAGGCCGAGGCCAGCGGCTGCAGGATATCGCGCTGCGCCGGGCTCAATTCATTCCAGCCCGGTCCGGCAAAGGACTGCGCCACCACGGTTTTTGCGGGTGGGGCGGCGCTTGTCGCCTGCTGGGCGCTGGCGAGGGTCCAACCCGCGAGCAGAAGCAGCGGCGCACACCGCGCGGCCAGGCGCCAGCGAATTTTGCCGATGGGGCCAACCACCGGGG
>CBFGNA010000088.1:0-8383 GCA_965650045.1 uncultured Polaromonas sp. | reverse complement strand
CGGCGCGTGTTCCAGCTGGTTTACGACGAGTTCCAGAAGTTCCTGTCCAAATTTCTTTCCGAGCAGGGCAGTGCCGCGCGTGTGGTGACCGTGGCCCAGCAGCTTGAGCAAAAAGAAACCATGGCGATCCAGTACACGATCGAGATGCGCAACATGCTCAATGACATGCCGGTGCGCGAAGAGATCCGGGAGTTCCTGTTCAAGATCTGGGCGGAAGTGCTGGCGATTGCCGCCATGAAAAACGGTCCCCGGCACCAGGACACCATCACGCTCAAACAGGCCGCGGCCGATCTGGTCTGGGCGGCGAGCGCCAAGCCGAACCGCAACGACCGCGCACGCGTGATCGCCGATTTGCCCAAGCTGCTTCAGTTGCTGCGCATGGGCATGGCCATGCTGGGCATGGCCACGCCGGTGCAGGATCAGCACCTGAAGATCATCAGCGAGATCCTCGCAGACGCCTTCATGTCAAAAACCGACGCCATCTCCATTGAGCGCATCGACGAGATGGCCAAGCGTCTGGCCAATCTGGAAGACTACCTGTCCGATGAAGATGTGGGCGACCTGCCGCTGGATGCCGAAAACCTGGTGATGATGATCGGCATTGACGTGTCCAATCTGGCCGTGATTGCCGATGGCGGCAGCCGGCCCAGCGAGGCCATGCGCGCCTGGGCCCAGGAGCTTCAGCTCGGCGCCTGGTTCAGCCTGGACCACAACGGCCAGGTCAGCCATGTGCAGTTCGCCTGGCGCAGTGAGCGCAAACAGCTGCATCTGTTTGCGTCCGCCGACGGCCGCCATTTCCTGATCCAGGCGCGTCGCCTCGCGGCCTATCTGCAGGCTGGGTTGCTGGTTCCGACGGAAGACGAGGCGCTGACCGTGCGCGCCACACGCGACGCCTTGGCCAAGCTGGACGCCAACCCGGAGCGCCTGTTAGGCTAGTCGCCAGCGCGGTGGGGGCTTGGTTTTTCCGCAGGGTTTCCCGAGGAAAATGCACCCCCTCGGGGGGCAGAGAGCTGCGCGAAGCAAGCGAACGTGGGGGGCTGGTTTTTCCGCAGGGTTTCCCGAGGAAAATGCACCCCTCGGGGGGCAGAGAGCTGCGCGAAGCAAGCGAACGTGGGGGCCTGGTTTTTCCGCAGGGTTTCCCGAGGAAAAATGCACCCCCTCGGGGGGCAGAGAGCTGCGCGAAGCGAGCGAACGTGGGGGCTCTATCAATGCGCCACGCGGACATCCGCGTCGTCGCACAGTTCGTCGAGAACCAGCGCATCGGGCTCTTCACCAAAACTCCAGTACACCATCAGCACGATGATCTTGAGCTCGTCGAGCACCAGGGGATCGCCGGGGGCAGCCATGGCGCGGTCCATGACGATTTCCCGCATGTGCGGCGGCAAGACCCCCGAAGACTCCAGGAAATTCACGAACCCCAGGGCTTCGGCGCCCAGATGCTCCTGCTCGGCGACCGAATAGACACGAAGGCTGCCGGCGGACTGGGGCTGAAACGCGGGAATGGCGGGCAGCGCAGCGGCGTTGCCATCGGCTTCCGGAACCACGGGGCCAGGCAGGCCTTGCTGGGTGTGCTGGGCAGCGATGTGGAGGCCATTGAGCCACACCAGCGCGGCCTCGATTTCTTCAGCCTCAAAGCCGACCGCCGTGAGCTTGCGGCTCAACTGGTGCAACTCGGGGCAGGCGTCGCCTTGCCAATAATTCTCGTAAACATACACCAGCACTTCAAACATGCGTCCAATATAACGCAGTTGCCAGGCGCGGGTGCACGCGGCGCCGACGGCCAGACTCAGCCGAGGGCGATGCGTTGAAACAGGCCGCCGGGCAGCCGCGCAACGGCGTTGTTCATTTCGAGTTCCAGCAGTTGCCCCTGCAACGCCGGGGTGGCCAGCCCGGTGCGGGCCTGCAGCGCGTCCAGGGTGACAGGGTCGAAGCCCATCGCGGCAAGCAGGGAGGACTCCACGGAATCAGGCGCTGAACCCGCGTCCGCGGCCGTGGACGCGGCGAAGGGCAGATGCAACTCTTCCAGCACATCCTGTGCCGATTCCACCAGCTTGGCGCCCTGCTTGATCAGGGCATGGCAGCCACGCGACTGCGGTGAATGGATGGATCCGGGGATCGCAAACACATCCTTGCCCTGTTCTGCGGCCAGGCGGGCAGTGATCAGCGACCCTGACTTCAGGGCCGCTTCAACCACCAGCGTTCCTTGCGCCAGGCCTGAAATGATCCGGTTGCGCTTGGGGAAGTTGGGCGTCAGGGGCGGCATTCCCAGCGGAAACTCACTGATGATCAGCCCCTGGGCGGCAATCCGGTGCGCCAGTTCAAGATGTTTTTTGGGGTACACCCGGTCCAGGCCGGTGCCCACGACGGCGATGGTGGTGCCGCCGCCCAGCAAGGCGCCGTCGTGGGCGGCCCCGTCGATGCCCAGGGCCAGGCCCGAGACCACACACAGATCGGCCGCGCCGAACACCTTTGCAAATTGCCTGGCGTTGGACTCCCCTTGTGGTGTCGGGTTGCGGCTGCCCACCACGGCCAGGCAAGGCGCTCTGTTTTTGATAGCTGCTTGTGCGCGCACATCGGGCGTTCCAAGCATATAAAGCATGGAAGGAGGATCTTCGATGTCGAGCAGCGCAGGCGGGTAGCCGGGGTCGCCCAGGGTGACCACCTGGTGGTTCTCGCCCGCCTCCAGCCAGGCCAGCGTGACTTGCAACTGTTCAGCGAAGGCGGCGGGTTCGGCCCGCAGCGCGTCGGCGAGTTTGTCGGAGCCCAGTTGCCGCAAGGTGCTGGCGGGCTGCTCGAAAATGGCCTGGGCGGAACCAAAAGCGGCCAGCAGTTTGCGCGCAGCCGTGTTGCCCAGACCGGGCGTCATCGCGAGGCGCAGCCAGGCGCCGAGTTCAGTGGCGTGCATGGCCACGGGAGCGCACTGGCTTCAGTTCGGGTTGGTGAAGCGGTCGCCCACTTTTGCGCCATCGTTGACCTGCAGCACCAGGGCATAAGACAGCTTTTCGAAGGTGCGGAAAACAATCAGCAATCCGTTGCGCTCGTTGGGCAGCCTGATCTGGGTGCGGGGCGAGTCGGTGCGGTCCGTCATCTGGATGCCGCTTTGCTGGATGGCCATGACGTGGCCACGCTCCAGGCCATCCCGGGCCCCGCGGTTGAGCACCACGACCTGGTTGCCGCCGGCATAACGCACGGCGCTGCCGTAAATCGACACAATCTGGCCTTCGATCTGCGTTGCCGGTGCCCTGGGCACATAGCTGAGCAGCTCACGCGGCGGCTCTGCCACCAGGCGGTCGCCGATGCGCATCTCTTCCTTGGCCACCAGGATGTCGATGGTGGCCGGGACGATGTCGGTGGACACCTTGCCGTCCTTGCCGTTCACATTGACCGTGGTTTCGCCGCGCACCAGCTCGGCCTTGCCGAGAAACTGGGCTTCATAACCGAGGATTTCCCCAGTGCTGGGGTCTTTCAGCGGCGTGGCGTTGCGGAACACCCGGTAGTCGATGGGCTGGCCCTTGGCGGCGCTCAGCGGCGCGCCACCTTCCTTGCTGCTGTAGCTGCCGCGCGCGTAGGCGCGGTCACCACGGCTGAGCAGCACACGGCCTTCCTGGGTGGCCACAATTCGCGGCGCCAGGGCAAATGTTGCCTCGTCGACGATCAGTGCTTCGGACAGAAAGGGTTCAATGGCCTGGGGCGCCAGGGTGGGAATCGCCGCATCTGCCAGCGACTCATAACGGGTGCGGGGGGACACGCGCACGGTATCACCCGGCGCGCCGTCGGCACCGCGCCGGGTGCGCAAGATGGCGCGCCCGTTGCTTTTGTCCAGATAAAGCTGCTGGCCGGGGTAAATGCGGTGCGGGTTGCGGATATCTTCGAGGTTCATCCCCCACAGCTCGGGCCAGCGCCATGCACTTTTGAGAAACATGCCCGAGATGGCCCACAGGGTATCGCCGCGCTTGACCGTGTATTCGTCCGGCGCGTTGGGCGCCAGGTCGGCCAGCGGCACGCCGGTCTGGGCCACCTGGTTGGCCGTGGCGCGCTGGCCTGGTGTGATCGGGAAATTCTGGGCATGCAGGCCTGCTGTGCTTACCAACAGTGCTGCTGCCATTGAAATTTGACTGAAACGACCAGACATAGTTTGCATCCCTAGGCCCCTGGGGGGCTCGCACTGCCTGCGGCCCGAGGCCGGCAAGCCGTGTTTGTAACTTGATAAATCACTATCGATTTTGTACTTAAGCCCTTGATTAGGCAACGAATATGCGATTTCGCAACTCCCGGGGCACTGAAAATTAGGGAAAATTAGCGAAAATAGCGACATCTGATTGTTTGCCCATGACCCAACTGACCATTCTTCGTTACCCTGACCCGCGCCTGCACAGCGTGGCCAAACCCGTGGCCGCCGTGGATGCGCGCATCCGTACCCTGGTGGCCGACATGCTGGACACCATGTACGCGGCCGAGGGCATCGGGCTGGCGGCCAGCCAGGTCAATGTTCACGAGCGGGTGGTGGTGATTGACGTGAGCGAGGGACGCGACCAGCCCATGGTGCTGATCAATCCCGAGATTGTCTGGTCCAGCCCGGAAACCCAGGTCAATGACGAAGGCTGCCTGTCTGTTCCTGGCGTGTACGACGGGGTGGAACGGGCCAGCGCGATCCGGGTGCAGGCGCTGGACCTGGACGGCCAGCAGCAGACATACAGCGCCGAAGGCCTGCTGGCAGTGTGTGTACAGCACGAGATGGATCACCTGCTGGGCAAGGTGTTTGTGGAATACCTGTCGCCGCTCAAGCGCAACCGCATCAAGACCAAGATGCTCAAGCAATTGAAATAGCCCCGCCGCCGGTCCTCGGCGAAAATCGGCGGATGCGCATTATTTTTGCCGGTACCCCTGAATTCGCCCGTGTGGCGCTGGCGCAGCTCCAAGCCGCCGGTTTCGAGATTTCCCTGGTCCTGACCCAGCCCGACCGCCCTGCAGGCCGCGGCATGAAGCTGCAGGCCTCCAGTGTCAAGCAGTTTGCCCTCGACCACGGCATTCCCGTGGCCCAGCCGCGCAGCCTGCGGCTGGACGGCAAATACCCCGAAGACGCGGCCGCTGCGCGCAGTGCCATTGAGGCAGCACGGGCCGACGCCATGGTGGTCGCCGCTTATGGGTTGATCCTGCCGCAATGGGTGCTGGACATGCCCCGGCTGGGGTGTTTCAACATTCATGGATCCTTGTTGCCGCGCTGGCGCGGTGCCGCGCCGATTCACCGCGCCATCGAGGCGGGCGACAGCGAGACCGGCATCACCATCATGCAGATGGATGCCGGCCTGGATACCGGCGACATGTTGCTGGTGGAGAAGACCGCCATCCGGCCGGCCGATACCACTGCCAGCCTGCACGACCGGCTGGCCGCGCTGGGTGGCCGCCTGATGGTCGAGGCGCTGGAGCTGGCCGCCTGTGGCGGGCTGACCCCCATCAAGCAACCTGCAGAAGGCATCAGCTACGCCCACAAGATAGAGAAGCACGAGGCCGCCATTGACTGGACGCACGGTGCCGCCGTGATCGAACGGCGGATTCGCGCTTTCAACCCCTTTCCTGCAGCGGCCAGCCCGGTCGCCGGCGAGATGCTCAAGGTGTGGGCCGCCACGGCGTTGCCCGGACCGCGGCCCGCTGGCGCGCAGCCGGGCGAGGTGCTGGCTGTGTCTGACCAGGGCGTGGATGTTGCCGCGGGCGACGATGTGTTGCGCCTCACGCGTTTGCAAAAGCCCGGCGGCAAGGCGCTGGACGCCGCGCAGTTTCTGCATGGCTTTGCGCTGGCGCCCGGCATGTATTTCGGCGCTGTGGAGGCTCGGGCATGAGCGCGCTCAAAGAGTCCTTGTGGCGTCATCCTGAATTCCGACTCGGCGTGCGCGACATGGCGCCGATTGCGGCCGGCACCGCGGCCTGGGGCCTGATGACCGGTGTCGCCATGGTCAAGTCCGGGCTCAGCGTTTTCGAGTGTGTGCTGATGACGGTGGTGGTGTTCGCCGGCAGTTCCCAGCTCGCGGCGGTGCCGCTGATCGTGGCGGGCGCGCCGATGTGGGTGATCCTGGCGACCGCTGCCTGCGTGAACCTGCGCTTTGTCGTGTTCAGCGCCCATTTGCGCCCGTACATGATGCACCAGGGCCTGTGGCGTCGGATGTGGCGCGGTTATCTCACGACAGACCTGAGCTACGTGATGTTCACCGCGCGCCACCCGCACCCGGTGCCACCCGATGATCTGCTGACCCTGCGCGCGCAGGAGGCCAGCCTGGCCGGCAACTGCGCCGTCACCTGGATCGCCTGGGTCGTGCCCAGTCTGCTGGGCATTGCCATGGCCAATGCGGTGCCCATTCACTGGGGCCTGGGTTTTGCAGGCATTCTCGCGCTGCTGGGGATCACGCTGTCGCTGGCCAGCAACCGCCTGCGCCTGGTCTCGGCCGGCGTCGCCGGCGTGGCTGCCGTAGCGGCTTTCGCGCTGCCGCTCAAACTGAACATCCTGGTGGGCATCGCGGCCGCTGTGGCGGTTTGCCTGCTGCTCGAAAAGCCGGCCCAACCCGGCGCCGGCCCCACCTCCGGAGAGACCGCATGATGCAAACCGATGCATGGACGGTCATCACCATCCTCGGCCTGGCCGTTGTCACGGTCCTCACCCGCTCCTTCTTTTTCCTGTCGAGCAAGCCCTGGACCTTGCCGCAGTGGGCCCAGCGTGGCCTGCACTACGCCCCCATCGCCGCGCTGGCGGCAGTCATCGTGCCCGAGATCGTGATGAGCCAGGGCGCGCTGATCAGCACCTGGCGGGACGCGCGCGTGTTTGCCGCGCTGGCGGGTGCGGCGTGGTTTCTCTGGCGCCGCAGCGTGCTCGGCACCATCGTCGCGGGCATGGCTGTTTACCTGCCGCTGCATGTCGGGCTGGGCTGGTAGCCTCATCGCCCCCGCTTCTACAATCACACGTCGTTTTTTCTCCGTTTCCTTGCGAGCCTCCATGAAATTCATCCGTTTTTCCGACCTTTGCACCCAGGGCCTTGTCAAGGGCCAGCGCGTGTTCATTCGCGCTGACCTCAACGTGCCGCAGGACGACGCGGGCCAGATCACCGAAGACACGCGCATCCGCGCTTCCATCCCATGCATCCAGATGGCGCTCGACGCCGGCGCTGCGGTGATGGTGACCTCGCACCTGGGCCGACCCACCGAGGGCGCTTTCAAGCCCGAAGACTCGCTGGCGCCGGTGGCAAAACGCCTGGGCGAGCTGATGGGGCGTGCGGTGCCGCTGAAGTCCGGCTGGATCGATGGCGTGGATGTGCAGCCGGGCGAACTGGTGCTGCTGGAGAACTGCCGCGTCAACCCCGGTGAAAAGAAAAACGACGAGGCGCTGGCCCGCAAGATGGCTGCGCTTTGCGACATCTTTGTGCACGACGCTTTCGGCACCGCGCACCGCGCCGAGGCTTCGACTTACGGCATTGCGCAGTATGCAAAAACCGCCTGCGCGGGCCCGCTGCTGGCGGCCGAAATGGACGCGATTTCCAAAGCGCTGGCCAACCCCAAGCGCCCGCTGGTGGCCATCGTCGCCGGCAGCAAGGTCTCGACCA
The DNA here is from genome assembly GCA_965650045.1 of uncultured Polaromonas sp. Taxonomy (GTDB): domain Bacteria; phylum Pseudomonadota; class Gammaproteobacteria; order Burkholderiales; family Burkholderiaceae_C; genus Polaromonas. Next base: position 797 of record CBFGNA010000088.1, on the reverse strand, counting down.
AACTCACCATCCTGAAGGCGCTGGCCGGCAAGGTGGACCAGCTGATCGTCGGCGGCGGCATTGCCAACACCTTCATGCTGGCCAACGGTCTGCCCATCGGCAAGAGCCTGGCCGAGCGCGAACTGCTGGGCGAAGCGCGCGCGGTGATGGAGGAGATGAAGGCGCGTGGCGCCGAAGTGCCGGTGCCCACCGATGTGGTGACAGCCAAAACCTTTGCGGCCGACGCGCCGGCCAGCACCCAGGCCGCTGCCGATGTGGCCGACGACGACATGATCCTGGACATCGGGCCGCAGACCGCGAAAAAACTCGCCGCGCAACTGATGGCGGCCGGCACGATTGTGTGGAATGGTCCGGTCGGTGTGTTCGAGTTCGACGCTTTCGAAGGCGGCACACGGGCGATTGCCGAGGCGATTGCCGCCAGCAGCGCCTTCAGCATCGCCGGCGGCGGCGACACCCTGGCGGCGATTGCCAAGTACGGCATCGAGAAAGACGTGGGCTACATCTCCACCGGCGGCGGCGCTTTCCTGGAGGTGCTGGAAGGCAAAACCCTGCCGGCCTTCGAGATCCTGCAGCAGCGCGCCGGCGCCTGAATGCTCCTGTTTTTATAGCTGTTGGCGCCCGCTGGACGGGGGCTGGAGGCTGATTTGGCTTGTAGCTGGCGCTCAGTGCGCCGGCCGCAGCGTGCTGGTGGGCCGCCCGGCAAAATCGGTCCAGCACTGGCGCGTGAAGTCGTATAGCTTGCAGGCGCGCGCGGTCTCGAAATACCAGTGCCAGGAAAAGCGCTGGATCACGATCCG
>CBFGNA010000087.1:0-8390 GCA_965650045.1 uncultured Polaromonas sp. | reverse complement strand
CTGTTCGCCGGGTCGATTGTCGAAGCGGTAGGCGCCGGTCATGCGCGCCGAGTCGAGCAGGTCGTAATCCGTGATCTGCTTCGCATCGGCGGCGGGCTTTTCCAGCCAGAAATCGGTGAAGCGCGGAAACTCCTCGGGCCGCCCGCCGGCGCCGGCCGTGTCCACGGCCAGGCCGCGTGCCGACAGGCCGTAACGCTGGCCGGCGCCCAGGGCGCGGAAATAACTCGCGCCAAGAAATACCGCCAGTTCGTCCTTGTAGGCAGGCGAGTTCAGCGGCGTGTGAATGCGAAAGCCGGCGTAGCCGAGGTCACCCCAGCGCGAGGGGTCCAGGGCGTTTTTGCCGAAGCTGAAATCGGCCGGGTTGTAGGACAGCGCCTTGTTGCCGAGGGCAGACAACTCATGGATGCGGACGGTGTCGCTTTGGCGGCCTACGTGAAAAAACTTGACCTCATAGGCAAGGCCATCGGCGCGCCACAAGGCCTTGTCATCGTTGAAACGGATGTCGCGCAGGCCGTCGTAATCCAGGCCCGCCAGTTCTGCGGGAAGGGCCTGGCGCACAGGCTGGTAGGGGGCTTGCGCGCGTTCCCGGGCCAGCCCGGCAACATCCTCCAGGCTCCACGCATGGGCCAGACTCGCCAGTAGCAGACCTGCCAGCAGCAGCCCCTTGCGAGCGGCCCGCGCCACGCTGGCAGGCGTTGAAATCGGTGGAAAAAGCGATGACATGCACTGACAAGGGCAAACCCTGTGCCAGGCGTGAAAAATGCAATCAAATCAACGGCTTGGACGCAATTGAGCTGAAAAGACGGGGCTGGAGGCCGGAAACTGCGGGAAAACCCTTGATTTTTGTCGCCACTCAGCGACACCGCTGCCGGCTTCAGCGGAATTACTGTTTGAAATCAGGCACTTGGCCGTGTCGCTCATCAGCGACAGGGTCTGCAGGCGCAGCGACCGCGGCTTCACTTTTGAAGTGGCTGGGCGTCAGGCCGTGCTTTTGCATGAGGCGATAAAACTCGGTGCGGTTGCGGTCGGCCAGGCGCGCGGCATCGGCCACATTGCCATCGGTCAGCTTCAGCAGGCCGACCAGGTACTCATGTTCAAAGCGCTGGCGCGCCTCGGCCAGGGTCAGCACCTGCACACTGGGTGAGCGCAGCGCACGCTGGATCAGCGCCAGCGGGATCAGCGGCGTGCTGGCCAGCGCGCAGACCTGTTCGACCACGTTGTAGAGCTGGCGCACATTGCCGGGCCAGGCGGCGGTGGTCAGGGCCTTCAGGGCTTCGGGCGCAAAACCACTGAGGCGCTTGCCGTACTTGCCGGCCAGCTTGACCAGGAAGTGATTGGCCAGCAGCGCGATGTCCTCGCGCCGCTCGGCCAGCGGCGGCAGGGTCAATGTGACCACGTTGAGGCGGTAATAAAGGTCAGTGCGGAACTGGCCCTCGGCCATGGCCGCATCGAGGTCCTTGTGGGTTGCCGACAGGATGCGCACATTGACCGGGATCGACTGGCTGGAACCCAGCGGGCGCACCACGCGTTCCTGCAGCACACGCAGCAGCTTGACCTGCAGCGCCAGCGGCATGTCGCCGATCTCGTCGAGCAGCAGGGTGCCGCCTTCAGCCGCCTGGAACAGGCCCTTGTGGCTGGACGACGCATCCGTGAAGGCGCCCTTGACGTGGCCGAACAGCTCGGATTCCAGCAGTGCCTCCGGAATCGCGCCGCAATTGACGGCAATAAACGGGTGGGCAGCGCGCGGGCTGGCCTGGTGGATGGCCTGGGCCAGCAACTCCTTGCCGGTGCCGCTTTCGCCGCGCAGCATCACGCTGGCGTCCGAGCGCGCCACCATGCGGGCTTCGGCCAGGGTCTCGGCCATGCGGCTGGAGCGGCTGATGATGGCGTTCTGCCAGGCTTGGCCGGGGCCATCCGGCGTGGCGGGAGCCGGCGCACTCAGCGCCAGCGCCTGCGCGATCTTGCCCTCCAGGGCCTTGCCGTCGAAGGGTTTGGTCAGGTAGGTGAAGACGCCGCGCTCGGTCGCTTCGACCGCATCAGGAATCGTGCCGTGGGCGGTCAGCAGAATCACCGGCAGCGAAGGGTGGCGGGCGCGTACGTCTTCAAACAGGGCCAGCCCGTCTTTACCGGGCAGGCGCACGTCACTGAGTACCAGCTGCGGCCGTTCGATGTCCAGCTGCGCCAGCGCGGCCTCGGCCGATCCGGCGGCACTGACGCGGTAGCCGGCCGCCGTCAGGCGCATGGTGAGCAGGCGCAACATGTCGGCGTCGTCATCGACGACCAGCAGATGCGCGTTTTTGGCGGCCGCGGTCATGAGCCCGGCGGCCGCGCGCGGCTGTTGGGGGCCGATGCCGGTGCAGCAGGCGGCCGGCTGGTCAGGCTGCGCTCGATTTCCTTGAGGGCGTCGAGCTTGTCCTGGGTTTCCGCCAGCCGCCGCTGCAGGCTCTGGACCTGCTGGTTCTGCCGGTCCAGCTGGTCCTCGACGCGCCGCTGCTCGGCGTAACGCGCGGCCAGCAGGCGGGCCAGCACGTGCAGCTCTCTGGCCTCTTCGGTTTGATTGGCCAACACACGCTGCAGCAACTCCTGGGCCCGCACCAGGTCATAAAGCTGCCGCGTCTGGCTCAGGGTCATGGCCAGCCGCAGCTGGTCGGCCGGCGTGGTCGAATCACTCAGGCGGGCAATCTCCTGCGCCAGTTCCGCGCCCTGCAGACCGCGCACGCGGTCGGCGTGACGGAGCAGCCGGTCCACTTGGCCCGGTTCCGGGTCGGGGGATGCCGGCGGCGGGTTTGCCGGCGCCGCCGTGACGGGGGGAGGCAGGTCAGGCGCCGGCTGCACCGGTGCCTGTCGCGGCGAGGTGCATGCCGCGGCAAGCAGCCCGGCGGTTACCGCTGCGCAAAGGGCCACGCGCTGGCCGTGGCGGGTATCAATGCCTGAAAGCATGGGGAAGTTCAATCCTGAAATGGGCGCCGGGGCCGTCCGGCAACAGTTGCACCTGGCCCCCATGCGCAGCAATGTACTCCTGCACGATGGACAGGCCAATGCCGCTGCCGCGCACGGACTGCGGCGGTTGCTGGGCACCGCGGTAAAAGGGTTCAAAAACACGGGTCCGGTCCTCAAAGGCAATGCCCGCACCTTCGTCATTGACATCGATGCGCACGGCCTCGGCCAGCCGGCTCAGCCGGATGCTGATGCGCCCCTGCGGCGGGGAATAACGGATGGCGTTGGACAACAAATTGGCCAGCACGGTTCCCAGCTTGTCGCGGTCCACTTCTGCCGTCACCGCCTTGCCTTCAACGTCGATCCGGAGATCGCGCGCGCGCCATTGCAGTTGCTGGGCCTGAACCTGCTCGTTGATCAGTTGCAGCAAATCGGTTTTCTCGCGCCGCAACTGGCGTGCCTCGAACGCCGCGGCGTTGAAACGCAGCAGGTCCTCGATCTGGCCCTTCAGCAGGCCGGTGTTGTGGCGCAGGATCTTGGCAATTTCACGCTGGTTGTTGCTGAGTTCGCCGGCCACGCCGTCCTCCAGCAGCGAGACGCCTTCATGCATGGAAGCCAGCGGCGTCTTCAACTCATGCGAGACATGGCGCAGGAACCGCGACTTGTCGGCGTCCAGCTCCACCAGGCGCAAACGCAGCCATTCGAGCCGCTGTCCGACGAGTTGCAGGTCGGCAGGTCCGTCGATGGCAATGGCCTCGTCAAGGCGGTTTTCTCCGAGGCCGACGATGGCCTTTTCCAGCCGCCTGAGCGGCCGCGTCAGCCAGATGCCGAAAGCCAGGGCCAGCATCACGGACAGCCCGATGGCGCCGATGACCTGCTGTGTGAGCTGGCGGCGGCGCGTCTCCAGCGTGTCCAGCAGTCCGCGGTTCTGCGCCGCAATCGTCTGGCGCACCTGCTGGCCGACGGCGGCATTGACAAGATCGAGTTCGCGAAACTCCAGGGCCACCTGGCGGTCGCGGTCCAGCGCGGTGTCGGGCGGGCCGTCCATCAGGCCGGTGATGGCCTCAAGCCGCCGGTCCCAGTCGGCCACCTGGGCGGCCGGCAGGCCCTCAGTCGCCAGCCGTGTCAGCACCTCGCGGGCTTCACGGGCCGTGTCATCGAAGCGGCGGCGCAGCAAGCGGTCGCTGAGCACCAGCGACTGGCGCGCCGTGCGTTCCATGGTCACGCTGCGCTCACTGAGCGACTGGGCGGCGGCGCTCAGGTCCAGTGCCCGGGCGGCGCTTTCGCGGCTTTGCATGGTGAGTTGTTCGAGCGTGAAAAGCGCGCGCAGCGACGCCGCAGCCAGCAGTGCGGCGATCAGCAAAAAGGCGACCACCAGCAATTGCCGGAAGGAAACGTGTTTCAGCATCCTGGATGCAGCCCCTTCAAAACCTTTGCCTGCGTCACCTGGTGCTTCAGGCCGGCAGCGCGGCCTCTTCGCGCAACAGCACCTCGCCGCGCAGCGAACGCTGGGACGCCTGCGTGATGGTGACGTCGATCATCTGGCCGATCAGGCGCGGTGAGCCGGTGAAATTGACCACCCGGTTGCATTCGGTGCGGCCCATCAGTTCGGAAGCATCCTTGCGCGAGGCGCCTTCGACCAAAATGCGCTGCACCGTGCCCTGGCGGCTGGCGCTGATGGCGCGCACGCTGTCGTCGATGGCTGCCTGCAGGCGCTGCAGGCGTGCGAGCTTGACGGCATGTGGCGTGTCATCTGCCAGGTTGGCCGCGGGCGTGCCCGGGCGCGGGCTGAAGATGAAGCTGAAGGAGGTGTCGTAACCCACGTCATCAATGAGCTTCATCATCTTGTTGAAGTCGTCGTCGGTTTCACCCGGAAAACCGACGATGAAGTCGCTGCTCATGGCCAGGTCGGGGCGGATGGCGCGCAGCTTGCGGATGGTGGATTTGTATTCCATCGCGGTGTAGCCGCGTTTCATGGCCATCAGGATGCGGTCCGAGCCGTGCTGCACCGGCAGGTGCAAATGGTTGACCAGCTTGGGCAGCTTGCCGTAGGCATCGATCAGGCGCTGCGTGAACTCGTTGGGGTGGCTGGTCACATAACGAATGCGTTCAATGCCGGGGATGTCGCAGACGTATTCGAGCAAGGTGGCGAAATCCGCGATGTCGGCGGTGTCGCCCATCTTGCCGCGGTAGGCATTGACGTTCTGCCCCAGCAGGGTCACTTCCTTCACGCCCTGGTCGGCCAGACCGGCCACTTCGACCAGCACATCCTCGAAGGGGCGCGAGACTTCCTCGCCGCGCGTGTAGGGCACGACGCAGTAGCTGCAGTACTTGGAGCAGCCTTCCATGATGGAGACAAAGGCGCTGGCCCCTTCGACGCGCGCAGGGGGGAGGTGGTCAAACTTTTCGATTTCCGGAAAGCTGATGTCCACCTGCGACTTGCCCAGGCGCATGCGCCGGCTCAGCAGGTCGGGCAGGCGATGCAGGGTTTGCGGGCCGAACACCACGTCCACATAGGGCGCGCGCTCGATGATGGCGTCGCCCTCCTGGCTGGCGACGCAGCCGCCGACGCCGATCAGCACGCCTTTTTTCTTCAGGTGTTTGACACGGCCCAGGTCGCTGAACACTTTTTCCTGCGCCTTCTCGCGCACCGAGCAGGTGTTGAAGAGGATCAGGTCGGCTTCATCGACATTGCCGGTCGGCTCGTAACCCTCGGCCGCGTGCAGCACGTCAGACATCTTGTCCGAGTCGTACTCGTTCATCTGGCAGCCAAAGGTTTTGATAAAGACTTTTTTGCTCATGATTTGCTACTGAATGTATAGCTGCTGACGCCCGCTGGATAAGGGCTGGAGCCCGATTTGGCTTGAAAGCCGGAGGGCTTACTGTTTGTAGCGCGGCAGCTGGTGGTAAGGCGTCTTGCCGTCGTCCTGCGGGTCGGCGCTGGACTCGAAACCAAAGCTGAAGGCGCGCGGCATGCCGGCGCGTTTTTCCTTCGCCTCCTCGGCGGTGAGCATCCAGACCTCGTAGATCTGGCCCATGCTGTCCCGGGTGTAGTTGACCAGCAGCTCTTCGCCGACCAGTGAGGCTGGCACCACAAAATTGTTGTTGAGGTTGCGAATACGTGCGCCGGGGGCCAGCCGGTCCGGCTTGCCGTTGAGGCTGACTTCGGGCGGTGCCTTGATAACCAGCGCGCCGCGCAGGGCGGCTTTGGGAAACTGCCGGACGCTGAGGCTGCCATCGCCGCCGGTAGTCTGCGCGGCCACAGGCAGCGCCAGCAGCAAGGCCAGCGGGAAGGTGAGGAAAAGGTATTTCAGGCAGCGTTTCATGGTGTCTATCCAGAGGCTGTGAAGTAACAAAGCCCCAGAAGAAACAACCTCTGGGGCTCGGGGAATCTGGTGGTGATAGGTGGACTTGAACCACCGACATCAGCATTATGAATGCTGCGCTCTAACCAACTGAGCTATATCACCGCGCGACCAGAATTATAGCGGCACTTCCATAAGTCTGATTGCCGGGCGCATGGCGTCGTTGCGCGGTGCCCGGAATCCTCATTCACCGAAGTGCATTCCGGTGTCCTGCGCTCCGGGTGCCTTGCCCTGCATCCCGGCAATCAAACTTCTGAAAGCGCCGGGAAAAGCGCCGGGAAGCCTCTCCATGCTTATCGATGGGTAAACACAGGCTTGCGTTTGTTCACAAACGCATCCATGCCTTCCTTCTGGTCGCTGGTGGCGAAGGTGGCGTGGAACAGGCGCCGCTCGAACATGATGCCGTCGGCCAGCGTGCCTTCATAGGCGCGGTTCACCGCTTCCTTGGCGGCCATCACGGCGATCTGCCCGTAGTCGCAGATCTGCAGGGCGGCACCCAGGGCTTCGTCCATGAGTTTGTCCAGCGGCACAACGCGGCTGGCCAGTCCGCTGCGTTCGGCTTCCGCCGCATCCATCATGCGGCCGGTGAGCACCAGGTCCATGGCCTTGGCCTTGCCGACCGCGCGCGGCAGGCGCTGCGTGCCGCCCGAGCCGGGAATGATGCCCAGCTTGATTTCCGGCTGGCCGAATTTCGCGTTGTCCGCCGCAATGATGAAGTCGCACATCATGGCCAGTTCGCAGCCGCCGCCGAGGGCAAAGCCGCTGACCGCGGCAATCACCGGCTTGCGCACGCTGCGCAACTGCTCCCAGTTGCGCGTGATGTAGTCGTTTTTATAAACGTCGGCAAAACCATAAGTGGCCATGGCGCCGATGTCGGCGCCAGCGGCAAAGGCTTTCTCGCTGCCGGTCAGGATGATGCAGCCGATGTTGTCGTCGGCATCAAAAGTCTTGAGCGCGCTGCCCAGTTCGTCCATCAGCTGGTCATTGAGTGCATTGAGCTGCTTGGGACGGTTCAGGGTGATGACGGCTGCGCGGCCTTCGGTGCGGGTCAGAATCAGTTCGTAAGTCATGGCAAGGTCCTTTGTGGCTGGATCATGCCATGCGGAGGGCGGCCAGCGCCAAGGGAAAACATTAACCGACCGATGGGTCGGTTAATGATAAATTCGCTGCAGGAGACAAGAAATCATGACCCAAGCCTTATCGAACGCGGCTGGCGAAGCTGCGGTTTTGTACGCTGAGCAGGGCGCCGTCGCGCTGCTCACGCTCAACCGCCCGCAGGCGCTCAACAGCTTCACCCGGCAGATGCACCACGACCTGTGGGCAGCGCTGGACCGGGCCGAAGCCAATCCGCTGGTTCGGGCGCTGGTCATCACGGGTGCCGGGCGCGGATTCTGCGCCGGCGCCGATCTGGGCGAATTCGACTTTGCACCCGGGCCGGACCTGGTGGAGCGGGCCAACCCCGGCCCCATCATCGACCAGGCCTTCAATCCGACGGTGCGCCGCCTGCAGGCCCTGCGCATGCCGGTGATCGCCGCGGTCAATGGCGTGGCCGCCGGCGCCGGCGCTTCGCTGGCCATGACCTGCGACCTCGCGATTGCCGCGCCGGGCGCGTCCTTCATCCAGGCGTTCAGCAAGATCGGCCTGGTGCCCGACGCCGGCGGCACCTGGTTCCTGGTCAAGCGGCTGGGACTGGCGCGGGCACTGGGCGCGGCCATGCTGGGGGACAAGCTCAGCGCGAAAGATGCCAAGGAATGGGGAATGATCTGGGACGTGGCTGGTGAGGGCGAGGACTGTGTGGACAAGGCCATGCAGCTGGCGCAGCGCCTGGCCGTGATGCCAACCCGTGCGCTGGTCGAGACCCGGCGGCTGCTGCACGAGGCTGCGGCCAACGGACTGGACGCCCAGCTTGACCGGGAGCGCGACACCCAGTCGGCGTTGGGCCGCACGCACGACTACATCGAGGGCGTGATGGCCTTTCTTGAAAAGCGCCCGGCGGCGTTCAAGGGCCAATAACATGAGCCCGAACGAACTTGCGCGCCAGGTCGGTGAGTCGATGTTCGCCGGTGATGTCGCCTCCAGGGACACCAT
>CBFGNA010000086.1:0-8442 GCA_965650045.1 uncultured Polaromonas sp. | reverse complement strand
GCAGGTCGGCCAGCTTTACGCCGGCATGGACCTCAAGAAGAACTATTGAAAAACATGACCCCCACGCTCGTCACTGCGTGTACTGCGCTGCCCCCCGAGGGGGCTTCATCCGCCTTGGGGCGGCCCGGCGGCGGATGAGTGCCGCGTTTAACAAGGCCTTGATGCACCCGGCGGCCAAGCCGCTGGTGTTTCTGCTGGCCTTGCTGCCTTTTGCCTGGTTGTTCTACGGCGCCTTCACCAACAACCTGGGCGCCAACCCGGCGGAGTACCTGATCCGCGCGACCGGTGACTGGACCCTGCGTTTCCTGTGCATCGTGCTGGCCGTGACGCCGCTGCGCGTCATCAGCGGTACACCGGCCCTGGCGCGCTTTCGGCGCATGCTGGGCCTGTTCACCTATTTTTACGTCGTCATTCACTTGCTGAGTTACAGCTGGTTTGACATGGGTTTTGATGTGGGCGATATCGTCAAGGACATCATCAAGCGGCCCTTCATCCTGGTGGGCTTTTCGGCCTTCCTGCTGTTGACGCCGCTGGCCGCGACATCTTTTAACGCCGCCATCAAAAGGATGGGGGCCAGGCGCTGGCAGCTGCTGCACAAACTGGTGTACCTGATCGCCGGGCTCGGATTGCTGCATTTTTTCTGGATGCGTGCAGGCAAGAACAACTTTGCCGAAGTCGCGGTGTACGCGGCGATTCTGGCGGTGCTGCTGGGCTGGCGTGTCCGGCAATACTTAAGGAAAAAAGGCCTCCAGCCCTTGGTGGACGGGCGCAAGCAGCTATCAAAACAGTAGCGTTGGTGCTGCCAACTGACGGGGGCCGTCAGCGCAGAACCAGCTGCTCCTGACGAAGCTGGTCGGCTGCGGTTTCCCGGCGGCGGATCACATGGGCACGGCCCCCATCAACCAGAATTTCAGCGGCGCGGCCGCGCGTGTTGTAGTTGCTGGCCATGCTCATGCAATAAGCGCCGGCCGACAACACCGCCAGGCGGTCTCCAGCCTGCACCGCCAGCAAACGGTCGCGGCCTATCCAGTCACCGCTTTCGCAGACGGGGCCCACTACATCGTAGGTATTTTCTGCAGCGCTTGAGGATGGCGTCACCGGAATGATCGCGTGAAAGGCCTGATACATCGCTGGCCGCGGCAGGTCGTTCATCGCTGCATCGATGATGCAGAAGTTTTTCTGCTCGCCGGGTTTGAGGTACAACACTTCGGTCAGGCACACCCCGGCATTGCCGACCAGCGAGCGTCCGGGTTCGATCATCAATTTCTTGCGGCCGTAGCCACGCGCGTCCAGCCTGGCCAGCAGCAATTGCCACAAGGCGTCAGCTGCCGGCGGTGCGTCGCCGTTGTAGTTGATGCCCAGACCGCCACCGAAGTCGATGTGCTCGATGGGGATGCCCGCCGCCTCGATCGCGGCGACCAGGTCCAGCACCCGGTCCATCGCGTCCAGGTAAGGCGTGGTGTCCGTGATCTGCGAGCCAATGTGGCAGTCAATACCCGCCACACTCAGCCCGCGCAGCGAGGCCGCGTGTTTGTAGATGCGCAGCGCATCTTCATGGGCCACGCCAAACTTGTTGCCCTTCAGCCCGGTCGAGATGTAGGGATGGGTTTTGGGGTCCACATTCGGGTTGACGCGGATACTGATGGGCGCCACCCGGCCCAGCTGCAACGCGACCTCCGACAGCACGTCCAGCTCGGCTTCGCTTTCGACATTGAAACAACCGATGCCGGCTTGCAGGGCCTGCTGCATTTCGGCGCGGGTCTTGCCAACGCCCGAGAAGATCACCTTGCGGGCATCGCCGCCGGCAGCCATCACGCGTTCCAGCTCGCCGCCAGAGACGATGTCGAAGCCGCAGCCGGCTTCGGCGAAGACTTGCAGCACGCCCAGCGATGAATTGGCCTTCATGGCGTAACAGATCTGCGCATCGCGTCCGGCAAAACCCTGCTGGTACGCCTTGAGGGCTGCCAGCATCGCGGCTTTGGAATAGACGAACAGCGGTGTGCCGTGCTCGCGAGCCAGGGCTTCCAGGCTGACTTCTTCAAGGTGCAAGCTGCCATCCCGATAGGCAAGCTGGGGCGCGCCTGGCAGATCCCTGGAAGGCGCGGTGCTGGATGTGGTCAGGCTCATCGCGGTGCAGACGTGGGCGGGGCGGCAGGCGGTGGCTGCGGGATATCCGGCGTCGCCACCGGGGTGACACCGTTGCCTGTGCGGGTGGGCGCGGAAGGATTGACCGCGGTGCCGCCGGCAGTCGGGACGGCTTTGGGCGGCGGCGGGAAAAACAGCGGGCCCTTCTGCCCGCAAGCCGCCAATGCGGCCGTGGCAGCCAGCGTCAGCGCCAGCTTGCAAAAGCCATGGCCGGCGACGCGGGTTCGTGCACGGCCTAGAATTTGAGTTCGAATGTGGGATCTTGCAAACATGATGGGATTGTAATGACGGACCTGGAGTATCTGGACCATGCAGAAGCTGCGCTCAAGGCCATTGAGACGGCGTGTGACCGCATCAACGACGACACCGATGCGGATGTGGACAACCAGCGCACGGGCGGCATGATCACCCTGAGTTTTGCCAACGGCAGCCAGATCATCATCAACCTGCAAAAACCGCTGCAGGAAATCTGGCTGGCTGCGCGGGCCGGCGGGTTTCACTACAAGCTGTCAGAGGGGCAGTGGCGCGATACCAAGAACGGCAGCGAGCTGTTTGCCGGGCTGTCCCGTTATGCCAGCGAGCAGGCCGGGCAGCCGCTGGTTTTCAGCGCACCGTCCTGAACTCTGAACTCGCCTAGTTTTTGAACAGGTCGAGGATCCGCTTTCTTTCGTCCCCCGGCGGCGGCGACTGGATCGCTGCACCTGGCGGCACTGGCTGGCCCTGGACCGGGTTGTCGGCACCGGTGCCCGGCGCCGGCTTGTCACCCAGTCCCACGCTGCTGATGCCTGAGCCCTTGGCGTATTCGTCATAAAACCACTCGCCGCCGATATTGATGACACCTTCGGGCGGTGTGAATTCGGTCACTGGCACCCCTTTGAGGGCGTATTCCATGAAGTTGATCCAGACCGGCAGGCTCAGCCCGCCGCCGGTTTCCCTGTCGCCGAGTTTCTTGGGTGTGTCGTAACCCATCCATACTGCCGCGGTCAGGGTTGGCTGGAAGCCGACAAACCAGGTGTCGATCGAATCGTTGGTGGTGCCGGTCTTGCCGTACAGGTCAGGTCGCTTCAGCGTGGCCTGGGCCTTGGCCGCCGTGCCGCTGCGCGCCACTTCCTGCAGCAGGCTGGACATGATGAAAGCATTCCGGGCTTCGATGCCGCGCACCGATTCGTCGAGGCCGGGTGCGGGGCTTTCAACCACCGTCCGGCCCTTCTGGTCGGTGATTTTGGTGATCAGGTAGGGGTTGACGCGATAACCACCGTTGGCAAACACGGAATAACCAATGGCCATCTGCAAGGGCGTCACCGAGCCGGCACCCAGCGCCATGGTCAGGTAGGCCGGGTGTTTTTCGGCGTCAAAGCCGAAATGGGTGATCCAGTCCTGGGCATATTTGGGGCCAATGGCCTGCAGTACGCGGATCGAGATCATGTTCTTGGATTTCGCCAGGCCGCGGCGCAAGCTCATCGGGCCGTCGAAGGTGCCGTCGTAGTTCTTGGGCTCCCAGGGCTGGCCGCCAGTGACGCCGGCGTCAAAAAACAGCGGCGCGTCATTGACGACGGTCGCCGGCGTGAAGCCTTTTTCGAGTGCCGCCGAGTAGATGAAGGGCTTGAAGCTGGAACCGGGCTGGCGCCAGGCCTGGGTGACATGGTTGAACTTGTTCTTTTCGTAGTCGAAGCCGCCGACCAGTGCCCGCACCGCGCCACTGCGCGGGTCCAGCGCAACAAATGCGCCTTCGACTTCGGGCAGCTGTGTGATTTCCCAGGTGTTCTTGGGCGTTCTGGTCACCCGGATCAGGGCACCGCGCCGGATCCGGATGTGCGGCGCGGCCTTGTCGGACAGGCCGGACTGGGCGGGCCGCAGGCCGTCGCCCGTGATTTCGATGGTTTCGCTGTTTTGCCGGACGGCGACGATTTTTTTCGGGCCGGCTTCCAGCACGATGGCCGACATCACGTCATCGTTGTCGGGGCTGTCAGCCAGCGCATCGTCAATGGCGTCTTCGGCTTCCTGCGCATCCTTGGACAGCTCGATGAACTTCTCGGGCCCGCGGTAGATCTGCCGCCGCTCGTAATCCATGATGCCCTTGCGCAGGGCCTTGTAGGCCACCGCCTGATCGGCCGCGCTCAGGGTGGTAAACACATTCAGCCCACGGGTGTAGATCTCGTAACAATACTTAAAAAAAACAAGCTGGCGGACAGTTTCCGCCACGAACTCGGCATGTACCCGCCCGGCGTCGGGCCCGGACCGTACCTTGAGCTGCTCCGCTTTTGCCACTTCGGCTTGCGCAGGGGTGATGAAGCCGTTGTCCTGCATGCGCTCAATGATGTAGAGCTGGCGGGCCTTGGCGCGCTTGGGATTGCTGATGGGGTTGTAGGCGGAAGGGGCTTTGGGAAGCCCGGCCAGCATGGCCGCTTCACCAATGCTGAGGTCCTTGAGCGGTTTGCCGAAATAGGTTTCCGAGGCAGCGGCAAAGCCATAAGCGCGTTGACCCAGAAAAATCTGGTTCATGTAGATCTCCAGAATCTGGTCCTTGCTGAGCATGTGTTCCAGCTTGAAGGTGAGCAGCATCTCGTAGATCTTGCGGGTGTAGCTTTTTTCGGTAGAAAGATAGACGTTGCGCGCCACCTGCATGGTGATGGTGGAGGCGCCCTGGCTCTTGGCGCGCCCCATGTTGGCCAGACCGGCGCGGATCACGCCGATGTAGTCCACCCCGCCGTGCGAGAAAAAGCGGGCATCTTCCACGGCCAGCACGGCGTCCTTCATCACCTTGGGGATGTCTGCGATAGGCGTGAGGTTGCGGCGCTCTTCGCCGAACTCGCCCAGCAACACGCCGTCGGAGGAATACACCCGCAAGGGCAGCTTGGGCCGGTAGTCCAGCAGGTCAGACACGTCCGGCAAATTCGGGTAGGCCACCGACAGGGCGACCGCCACAACCATCAGGACCGACACTGCGCCCGCCAGCAGGATGCCGATGGTCCAGGCCACACCCTTCAACAGAACGGGCAGCCAGGGCAGGCGATGGGCGGTCGAAGCGCCGGTGTCGGAGGAGGAAGAATTTGAAGCCATGGAGGTCTAATGTAAGTGTGCGCCTGCATTAAAAAAACCGCCCGTTTCTGAAAACGGGGTGTGTGGCGGGCGTATCGGGGATTTCACATTTTGCATTTATCGAAGGCCGGCAGCGTCCTGGCTAAACCAGCAAAACGCGGCGAAAGCGTCAACTTTTGACAACGGTGATAGTAAGCCAAAACCGAAAAATCCTTTGTTGTACAAGGACCTTACTGATAGCATTCAAGTGATTTCTTAAGTTTGTGGTGCTACAGGTTAACCGTCATTTGGGGACCGTCTTGATCTCTTTGGGATCCTTATTTAGCCGTCAATCGACCGCCCTGCTGGGTCTGGACATCAGCTCTTCCAGCGTGAAGCTGGTGGAGCTGAGCCGTGACAAGGCTGGCAAACTCGTGCTGGACCGTTGTGCCATCGAGCCTCTCGAAAGAGGCTGGATCACCGACGGTAACGTCGAAAAGTTCGACGAGGTTGCGGAAGCCGTGCGCCGCGTCGTCAAAAAAAGTGGCACCCGGACCAAAAATGTAGCCATGGCCTTGCCGGCATCGGCCGTTATCACCAAAAAAATCATTCTCCCCGGTGGCATGAGCGAGCAGGAGCTCGAAATCCAGGTCGAGGCAGAAGCCAACCAGTACATTCCATTTTCCCTCGATGAGGTCAGCCTCGATTTTTGCGTGGTCGGACCCAGTGCCAGCTCGGTTGGCGACGTGGAAGTGCTGATTGCAGCGTCGCGCAAGGAAAAAGTCAGTGACAGGCAGGGCCTGGCCGAGGCGGCAGGCCTCAAGCCTATCGTGGTTGATGTTGAGTCCTATGCGTCGCGCCTCGCGACCTCGCGGCTGATAGAAAATCTGCCGGACAAGGGGCTGGACACCATGGTGGCCCTGTTTGAAGTGGGCGCCCTCACCACCAGCATGCAGGTCATCAAGAACGACGAAGTGTTGTATGAGCGCGATCAGGCATTTGGCGGCGCCCAGTTGACCCAGTTGATCGTCCGCCAGTATGGCTTTTCGCCCGAAGAGGCCGAAAGCAAAAAACGCAGCGGTGATTTGCCGGATGACTATGGCGCGAGTGTGCTCAAGCCCTTTGTGGACAGCATGGCGCAGGAAATTGGCCGGGCGCTCCAGTTCTTTTTTACCAGTACGCCGCACAACAAGGTCGACCAGGTGATGCTGGCGGGGGGCTCTTCGGCACTGCCGGGTCTGACCGAAGCTGTGACGCAGCAAACCTCTTTTGCCTGCATGGTGGCCAACCCTTTTGAAGGCATGACCCTCAGCGGAAACATCAGGGAAAACAAGATGAAGCGTGAAGCGTCGTCCTACCTGACGTCGTGCGGGCTGGCGTTGCGGAGGTTTTTCCAGTGATTCTGGTCAATCTGCTTCCCCACCGTGAAGCGGCGCGCAAACGCAGGCGCGAAGCTTTTTTTGTTGCCCTGGGCATTGCCGCACTGGTAGGTGGCCTGATTTCCGGGGCCGTGTATTCCTGGTACCAGGCCCAGATATCCAATCAGCAGGCCAAAAACAGTTTCCTGAAAACGGAAATCACGCGTCTTGAAGGCCAGATCAAGGAAATTGCCGGCCTGCAGCAGGAGATCGCCGCATTGCGTGCCCGGCAAGGGGCTGTGGAAGACCTTCAAGGCAACCGCAACCTGCCGGTTTATCTTCTGGATGAACTGGTCCGGCAACTACCTGACGGCGTGTACCTCAGCACCATGAAGCAGGAAAACCAGACCGTGCTGTTGACGGGAGTGGCCCAGTCCAACGAGCGGGTGTCCGAACTGCTTCGCAACCTGAGCAACAACAGCCCTTGGTTGACGCGGCCGGAACTGATCGAAATTACCGGCAAAGTGCTGGCCCTGACGCCCCGTGACCAGCGCCGCGTTTCCAATTTTTCGATGCGTGTATCGCTCAAGCGCGCGACCGATGTGCAAAAAGCGGCCGGCCCTGCAACGGCCAAGCCTGCGCCCGCCGCAGCGGCCGGCAAAGGCTGACGACTTGGTCTGAACAGGCACTCAACATGGCTAAAGTCAACATCAATTTTGCTGCGATCCAGGACAGCGTCAAGGCGCAGTTCGTCGGCCTCAACCCGAACGATCCCCCATCCTGGCCCGCGATTCCGCGTTATCTGTTGTGCGTCTTCGTGACGGCGGCTGTGGTGGCTGCCTTGTGGTTCGTCTGGCTCAGTTCTTCCGATGAAGAACTGCAGGCGGAACAGGCCAAAGAAGTTCAATTGAGGGAGGACTTCACCAAGAAGCTGGTGCAGGCGGTCAACCTTGAGGCGCTGAAAAAGCAGCGTGAGCAGGTTCAGCAATACGTCACCCAGCTGGAAAAACAGCTTCCCAGCAAGGCCGAAATGGATGCGCTGCTCTCGGACATCAACCAGGCGGGCCTCGGACGGAGCCTGCAGTTCGAATTGTTCAGACCTGGCCAGGTCAGTGTCAAGGACTACTATGCCGAGCTGCCCATCGCGATCAAGGTCACCGGCCGATACCACGATATCGGCGCTTTTGCGGCGGACATTGCCAATCTCTCACGCATCGTGACCCTGAACAACATGGCCATCACGCCGGTCAAGGACGGCATGATGAGCATGGACAGCACTGCCAAAACCTTCCGTTATCTCGACCCCGACGAAGTCGCCTCCCAGCGCAAAGCGGCGCCGGGTGCGAAAAAAGGGGCAGCGAAATGACGACGATGACCCGTCTTCGGGACATGGCCCCACTGGTTCTGGCCTTGAGTGGCTGTCTCGGTCTGGCGGCCTGCGGATCTTCCGATCATGATGAGTTGCAGCAGTGGATGAACGAGCAGCGGAGCCAGACCCGGCCGAGAATCCAGCCCTTGCCGGAGCCCACCAAGTTTTCGCCGCAGGCCTATACGCAGGAAGGCGCCATCGAGCCCTTCAGCAGCCAGAAGCTTCTGCAGGCGCTGAAACGCGACTCCAGCCAGGCGACGGCCAATGTCGGCCTGATTGCGCCAGAACTCAATCGCCGCAAGGAGCCCCTGGAAGCCATGCCGCTGGATGCAGTGATCATGGTGGGCAGCCTCATCAAACAGGGGCAACCCGTTGCACTGGTCAGGGTGGATAACCTGCTTTACCAGGTGCGGGTCGGCAACTACCTGGGCCAAAACTACGGTCGCATCACGAAAATCTCTGAAACCGAGCTGGCCTTGCGTGAAATTGTGCAGGACGCTGCAGGTGAGTGGACTGAGCGGATGGCGAACATACAGCTTCAAGAGGGATCAA
>CBFGNA010000085.1:0-8456 GCA_965650045.1 uncultured Polaromonas sp. | reverse complement strand
GCGAATGCCGCCAGCGTGGACTGGGCGCGGGTCACGCGCATCCAGCCCGGCGACGCGGCGGGCATGCCGAATCAGACCAGCTTCTTCGGCGCACCGGCCTCGCCCGGCAACCTGCGCGGCAACAGCATGTTCCTGCCCTGGGGCAGCACCCCACCCGGCGGCAAGGACACGCTGACCGTGACCCAGCAAGGCAGCGGCAAACCCTGGTTGACCTTGCAGTCGATTGCCGCCGTGCCGCTCAAGGCGCCGTTCAACGCGGGTTACCAGATCAAAAAGACCATCACGCCGGTGGAACAGGCCGTCAAGGGCATCTACACCCGCGGGGACGTGGTGCGTATCTCGCTCGAAGTCAACGCCAGCGCCGACATGACCTGGGTGGTCATCAGCGACCCGATCCCCGGCGGCGCGACCATCCTGGGCAGCGGCCTGGGCCGGGATTCGCAGATTGCCACCAGCGGCGAGAAGAAAACCGGCGCAGGCTGGCCGGCGTTTGAAGAGCGCAGCTTCGAGGCCTTCCGCAGTTATTACGAGTACCTGCCCAAGGGCGTGGTGAAGATGGAATACACCGTGCGCCTGAACAACGCCGGCGACTTCGCGCTACCGCCGAGTCGCGTCGAGGCCATGTATGCGCCGGAGATGTTTGGGGAGACGCCGAATGCGCGGGTGAAGGTGGAAACCGTCAAATGAAAGCGGTACAAGTCTGCCGGAAGCGGCTCATCCAGCAGCGGCAACGACCCTTCCGAAATTACCCTGAAAGTCGTCTTTTTCAGTATTTAACTTGTTGATTTAATTGGTTTTTCATAGCAAAATTTGAAAATGACAGATTACTATGAAAATCTGACTTTTCTGGAACTCAGCGAAGCCCAGACGCGCCAGTACATTGATGCTGAGGCCACATGGCGTGCGCTTGAGGACGCCAAGCTTGCCGCTGCCGAGGTGAGAGGTTCCATGATGTGGCGTGAACAGGCCGGAAGGCAGTATCTGATCCGGGTGAGTGCGTCTGGCGCCCAGACATCGCTGGGACCGAAGTCGCCTGAAAACGAAGCCATTCATGCGCGTTTCATGGCGCGCAAGGCTTCCACCGAGGCGAGGCAAAAGCAACTTCGGGAGGCGGTCAGGCAGCAGATTCGCATGAACCGGGCACTGCGCGTGGGACGGGCGCCGAATATGGTGGTGGACGCGCTCAACGCGCTGGCAAAAGCGGGCTTGCAAAAACACTTCCTGGCTGTGGGCACGCAGGCCATCTACGCCTACGAAACCGCCTGCGGCGTGAGGGTGCAAAACGAGGCGACTGCAACACAGGACATTGACCTCTTGCTTGACACCCGCAAATACCTGCAATTTGCCAGCACCATGCAACGGCTCGACACGTCTTTGCTTGGCATCTTCCAGAAGGTGGACAAGACGTTTGAATTGCGCGCTGACCAGAAATACACCGCCGTCAACGCCAGCGGCTTTGAAATTGATGTGATCCGCCGCACCGCGCCCAAGGACAGTCGCGTTGAACCGCATCCGCTGCGCACGTCCAATTTCGAAGACGACTTTTGGGCCGTGCAGGTTTCAAGCGGCAAGGCGCTGCTCGATGGTGGCAGCTTCACGCAGGTGATCGTTGCCGCCAACGGAAACATGGCCACACTGATCGCACCGGCGCCCAAAAGCTTTGTCCGCATCAAAAGCGCCTTGGGCAAAAGCCCCACCCGGGACCCGCTCAAGAGCCGCAAGGATTTGTTGCAGGCGAAGATCGTGCAGCGCCTGATCGATGACTATGGCCTGCAACATGCCGCCGATGCTGGTTGAGCCGCGTCAGATGAAAAAACACGCCGCCACCCACTGCGCTACTCTGCTTTTGATAGCTGTCTGCGCTTGTCCTGCCTGGGCTGCAGCCACTTTCGATGAAGTCAAACGCGCGTACCACCCGTCCGACACCCTGATCCTTGACCGCAGCGGCGAAGTGATCCAGCGCGTGCGCACCGACGCCACGGTGCGGCGCGGCCAGTGGGTGGCGCTGGCGGATATTTCGCCGGCGCTGCGCACGGCGCTGGTACTCAGTGAGGACAAGCGGTTTTACGAACACAGCGGCGTGGACTGGCGCGCGGTGTCGGCAGCCGCCTGGGGCAACCTGTGGCACACCAAAACGCGCGGCGCCTCGACCCTGAGCATGCAACTGGCCGGGCTGCTGGACGACGACTGGCGCGCCGCCGCAGGCGGTCGCAGCATCACGCAGAAAATCGGCCAGACCGTGTCGGCACAGCTGCTGGAGCGAAGCTGGCGCAAGGACCAGATCCTGGAGGCCTACCTCAACCTGGTGCCGTTTCGCGGCGAGATCGTCGGCATTGATGCCCTGAGCCGCACGCTCTACGCAAAAGCAGCCCACGGGCTCGATGAACGCGAGGCGGCCGTGGCGGCGGCGCTGGTGCGCGCGCCGAATGCGAAAGCGGCGCAGGTCGCGCAGCGGGCCTGCGGTGTTTTGAAAATCATGCAGGCGCCGGCCAAAGTGGATTGCGAGGGCCTGGACCTGTTCGCCACCGCAGCGCTGCAGCGCCGGGCATTTGGTGCGACGGAAGGCATGGCGCCGCATTTTTCGCGTCGCCTCCTGTCCGTTCGGGCTGAGCCTGTCGAAGCCCCGCACCGAAACCAGGCAGACAGGTCGACAAGCTCAGTGCGAACGGTCGTATCCACCTTGCGTGCGCCGCTGCAGCGCTTCGCCGTCGCCACCCTGACCCAGCACCTGCGTGAGCTGCATGACCGCCACGTGGAAGACGGCGCCATTGTGGTTCTCGACAATGCGACGGGCGAGGTGCTGGCCTGGGTCGGATCGTCCGGCGAGCTCAGCGACGCGGCCGAGGTCGATGGCGTGCTGGCGCTGCGCCAGCCCGGCTCCACGCTCAAACCGTTTTTGTACGCCCAGGCGATTGCGGAGCGGCGCCTGACGGCCGCTTCGCTGATTGAAGACTCGCCTTCGCAGATCCAGACGGCAGGCGGCCTCTACATCCCGCAGAACTACGACCACCAGTTCAAGGGCCGGGTCTCGGCGCGCACTGCGCTGGGCGCCTCGCTCAATGTGCCGGCGGTGCGCACGCTGGTCATGGTCTCGCCCGATGCCTTCCACAAACAGCTCCGGCTGGCCGGTCTGCCCCTGAAGGAAAGCGGCGACTATTACGGCTACAGCCTGGCGCTGGGCAGCAGCGAGGTCTCGCTGCTGTCGCTGGCCAATGCCTACCGCACGCTGGCCAATGGCGGGCGCTACAGTGCCCCGGCCTTCGCCCCGGTGCGCAGCGCGCAGTTCAAACCGGCCATCGACCCACGCGCTGCCTTCATCGTCAGCGACATCCTGAGCGACCCGCTGGCGCGCGCCCGCACCTTCGGCACCGACAGTGTGCTGGCGACGCGTTTCTGGACCGCCGTCAAGACCGGCACCAGCAAGGACATGCGCGACAACTGGGCGGTCGGCTACTCGCGGCGCTACACCGTCGGCGTCTGGATCAGCAACGCCAGCGGGGCGCCCATGCACGACGTCAGCGGCACCAGCGGCGCCGCGCCGGTGTGGGCCGCACTGATGCGTTATCTGCACCAGCACCAGGGCAGCCGCCCGCCCGCGCCGCCGGCCGGTGTGGTGCAAACCCGCGTCAGCTTCGCCAGCGCGGGCAGCCCACCGCTGGAAGCCGCGCGCAGCGAGTGGTTCATCCGGGGCACGGAGCAGGCCGTGTTTGCTATGGATTCAGGAGCTGCCTCCGCCCGCCCCATAAGGGCTGGAGGCCAAAAAGGCTTGAAAGCGACCGCAGCGGCCGAAGATTTGCCGCCCCGCATCACCAGCCCCGCCTCGGGCACCATCCTGGCACTGGACCCGGACATTCCGCCAGCCCACCAGCGTGTGAGTTTCAGCGCCGAAGGCCGTGGCCTGCGCTGGCGCATGGACGGCAAGGCGTTTGCCCAGGGCAACAGCGCGTCATGGCTGCCCTGGCCCGGCCGGCATGTCGTGCAGCTGATCGACAGCCGCGGCGAGGTGGCCGATGAAGTCCGGCTGGAGGTGCGTGGCGCGGGTGTGAAAGCCGGCGTGCGCTGAACACCTGCGCGGCATTCATCGGCGAGCCCGGCGCATCAGCGCTTCATCGCCGCATCACCGCCGCATCACCGCCGCCTTGAGCAAGGCGCACAAGACCGGCAGTTCATCCTCGTCCACAGCGGTCAGTTCAAGGCCGATCTGCCCTTGCGCCGCACGGTGCGGTGCGACGGCCACCACAGGGTCGCCCTGCCGCAGGCGTTCAATCACCGCCGTGGCGTCGATGCCCAGCGCAGCGGCATCCAGCGTCAGCCACAGCCGCGCAAAACCATTGCCCAAAGGATCGGGCGTGCGCGTGACGCGAACACCCTGCCATCTGTCGGCCTCTGCCATCACGGCGGCGACCTTTCGTTCCTGGACGGCCGCCCAGTCGTCCGGGCTTTCTGCCGCACGCAGCGCGACGGCGGCCAGCAGCCCCGCCAGGGCCTCTTTCGCCGGTTTCATGCCGCGTCCGATGCCGCGGTGCTGGGCGTCCACCGCAGCCACCAGCCCGGTGCGGCCCAGCACCAGCCCCGATGTCGGTGCACGCAGGTATTTTTGGCCACTCAACAGCACCAGATCGGCGCCGGACGCCACCAGTTCACGCGCGCGCCAGTCCTGGGCCGCCGCATCCAGCACCAGCGGCACACCGGCCGCGTGGGCACATTCCACAAGCTGTCGGGTCGCTGGCGCACCGCTGCCGGGTGCCAGCTGGGATTCCACGGCCAGCACACAGGCCACGCCACCCTGGGCCAAAGCAGCACGCACCGCCGAGAGGTCATCGCACAACAGGGGCCGCGCGCCAGCCAGCCGCACGGCCTGGGTCAGGGCTTGCCCGTAATTGACTTCGTGGCTGCCCAGCATCACCACCCGATGGGGTAAGCCGCTGCTGTCGGGCAACTGCGCGATGGCCTGTGCATCGGTGCCCGTCATGCAGGCAGCGACTGCCAGCGTGATGGCGGCGGCCGTGCAATGTGTGACGCAGGCCGCCTGGGCGCCGCTCCACGCGGCCAGTTCGCGGCCGGCCTGCGCCTGCAGATCGGCCATCACGACGTGGCGTTGCAGCATGGCGGCGCTGGCCCGGGCGACCGCCGCGCCGCTGCGCGAGACCCCATAAGGCGTGGGCGTGCCCCAGGCGTTGATCACGCGTTGGAGGCGATCATGCGGAAAGGTCTCGGGCATGGCGTGAAAAAAATTCGGCCATTATCCGTTTCAACGCAAATTTCCTCAAACTGCGGTCGCACCAAAACCGCTACGATCAGCCCTCCAAGGAGACAAGCCCATGACCGTGATCACCACCATCGAAGACCTGCGCGTCCTCGCCAAAAAGCGCGTGCCGCGCATGTTTTACGACTACGCCGATTCGGGCTCCTGGACCGAAAGCACCTACCGCGCCAACGAAAGCGACTTCCAGAAGATCAAGCTGCGCCAGCGCGTGGCGGTCAACATGGAAAACCGCAGCACCGCCACCCTCATGGCCGGCGTCCAGGCAAAGATGCCGGTGGCGATTGCACCGGTCGGCCTGACCGGCATGCAGCATGCCGATGGTGAAATCCATGCAGCCCGCGCCGCGGAAAAGTTCGGCATTCCGTTCACGCTGTCCACCATGAGCATCTGCTCGATGGAAGACATTGCGGCAGCGACCCAAACACCCTTCTGGTACCAGCTCTACATGATGCGCGACCGCGAGGCCATGGAAGCCATGATCGCGCGTGCCCGCAAGGCGCGCTGCAGCGCGCTGGTGCTGACGCTGGACCTGCAGGTGATCGGCCAGCGCCACAAGGATCTGAAGAACGGCCTCACCGCACCGCCGCGCCCCACACTGGCCAACATCATCAACCTCGCGACCAAGCCGCGCTGGTGCCTGGGCATGGCCGGCACCCGCCGCCGCAGCTTCGGCAACCTGGTGGGCCACGTCAAGGGCGTGAGCGACATGAGTTCGCTGGCGGCCTGGACCAACGAACAGTTCGATCCGCGCCTGTCCTGGGCGGATGTGGCCTGGGTGCGTGAGCGCTGGGAAGGCAAGCTGGTGCTCAAGGGCATCCAGGACGTGGAAGACGCCCGGCTGGCCGTGCAGAGCGGCGCCGACGTGATCATCGTCAGCAACCATGGCGGCCGCCAGCTCGATGGCGCGCAGTCCAGCATCACGGCGCTGCCGCCCATAGTGGAGGCCGTGGGCGACCGCATCGAGGTGTGGATGGACGGCGGCATCCGCTCCGGCCAGGACGTGCTCAAGGCCTGGGCGCTGGGCGCGCGCGGCACCCTGATCGGGCGTGCGATGGCTTACGGCCTGGGCGCCATGGGTGAAGCCGGCGTGACCAAGGCGCTGCAGATCATCCACAAGGAACTCGACATCACCATGGCTTTCTGCGGCCACACCGACATCCAGAAAGTGGACAAAAGCATTCTGCTGCCGGGCACTTTCCCCACCTGACTCCTGCGCGCCCCGGGGCGCCCATGCGCGCCTGGGCCAGCCCCGCGCTTGGGGAATGCCCCGATGACAAGCCTTGCGCAAAGAAATAAGCTTGCTTATTAATTGCCAGAGACTGTTTTTCATGACCTCCCCCCAGGAATCCGCGACCGACACCCCGGCGGTGCGCCGCTTCAAGGACCCCGGCTACATCGAAGTGGCGCCCACGCTGGCTGGCCTGCGCCAGCGCATCGATGAGCTCGACGAGAAGATCGTCGCCCTGCTCGCCGAACGCGCCCTGTGTGTGCGTGATGCCACGCGTTTCAAGCGCGACAGCTTCCAGGTCGCGGCACCGGCACGCCAGGCCCAGGTTTTTGCACGCGTGCGGGCACTGGCGGCCCCGCATGACGCGGAATTTCCCGGACTGTCGGAGGTTGTCGAATCCACCTACCGCACCCTGGTCGCCGGCTACATCGCCGGCGAAGGGCATTTTTTCAACGAAACCGAACTGATCACCCCATGAAAACTTCCATCTCTCCCGGCTTCCCCTTGACCCGGCTGCTCGCCACTTGCGCCGTGGCGGCGACGGTCGCGCTGGCCACGGCCGGTGCCATGGCCCAGCAAGCCGCTTCGGCAGGCTCAGGACAGGCCTGGCCCACCAAGCCCGTGCGCATTGTTGTGCCTTACGGCGCGGGATCGTCCCCCGATGTGATCGCGCGCATCGTCGCCGACAAACTCTCGCCGCGCCTGGGACAGCCGGTGATCATTGAAAACCGCGCGGGTGCCGGCGGCAACAACGGCACCGGCGCGGTCGCCAAATCGCCTGGCGACGGCTACACCTTCCTGATCAGCACCAACGGTCCGCTGGTGTACAACACCGTGCTCTACAAAAAGCTGCCCTACGACCCGTTCACCGAGCTGCGCCCGGTGGTGCTGGCCGGCGGCCAGGCCAATGTGTGCGCGGTGCGCTCGGACTCGGACATCAAGACCCTCAAGGAGCTGGTCGATGCGATGAAAAAGAACCCCGGCAAGTTCAATTTCTCGTCCACCGGCGTGGGCAGTCTTTCGCAGCTTGGCGTCGAGCTGCTCAAGGTCAAGACCGGGACCTACGCGGTGCATATCCCCTACGCCTCATCGCCCCTGGCCATCCTGGCCATCCTGCAGGGTGACGTGCAGTTCGCCTGCGTGCCCGCGGTGGCCGTGATTCCGCAGGTCAAGGCCGGCAAAATGCGCACCCTGGCCGTGTCCACGGCCAAACGCAGCCAGCTCACACCCGACATCCCGACCATGAAGGAAGCCGGCCTGCCCGAGATCGAAAACCTGGCCTGGATGGCCATCATGGCGCCGGCCACAACCCCCGACGCCATCGTGCAGCGGATGAACACCGAGATCAACGCCGTGCTGGCCATGCCCGACGTCAAGGAAAAGCTGAACTCGCAGTACATGGAGCCGATTGGCGGGTCCGCGCAGGATCTCCAGCGTTTCATGCAGCAGGAGCTGCGTGTGATGACGCCCGTCATCAAGCGCACCGGCATCTCCGTCGAGTGAAGGCCCCATGATCGCGCTGCGCGTCGCGCGCAGTGCGGCCACTCCGGAGCAGGCCGCCCAGGCGCTGGCCCGGCTGGAACATCAGGCGGGCATTTATTTCGGGGTGGATGCCGGCATCCCGGGCCTGCACCCCTTGCAGGCCACCTTGCTGGCCGAACCTGCGCTGGCCCTGCATCTTTTTGACGACGGCTTGGCACTGGAAGTACTCACCGGCTTCGGCCGCCAGCTGCTGGCCCATCCCGCGCTGGCCAGCTGGTGTGCCGGGCCACTGCGCGGACCCGGCGCCGACACGCTGGGGGGCCTGCGTGGTTTTCTGGCCTGTTTCGCGCCCTCTCCGGATGTGCTGCTGCTGGGCGCCTTGCCGTTTGCCGCCCACCGGCTGGCCGAAGGCCGCCGCGAGGGCGGCCCGCTGGGTGCGCTGTTTTTTGGCGAGGAGTTGCTGCGCCGGGACGCCACGGG
>CBFGNA010000084.1:0-8471 GCA_965650045.1 uncultured Polaromonas sp. | reverse complement strand
GCATCGGCGCCCAGGGTCTGCTTGTAGCCCGCCACCGCGCTGCTCATGCACAGGCGCGAGTTGGTGTCGACGTTGTTGGTGCCGATCAGGCCTTTGGCGAGTTTGTTGAAGACATAATAGTCCTCGGTCAGCAACTGTCCCGAAATGTAAAAGCCCACAGCGTCCGGTCCGTGCTCGCGGATGATGCGCGCGAAAGTTTCGCTGGCCACATCGAGCGCGCGATCCCAGCTGATGCGCAGCGGCGTGCCGCCGCGCTGCGTCCGCTGCATCGGGTGCAGCAGCCGGGTCTGGCGCGTGACGGCGGGGGAGGCCGTCAGATGCAGCGTCGAGCCCTTGGTGCACAGCCGCCCGAAATTGGCCGGGTGGTCGGGGTCACCGCGAACACCGGTGATCTCGTCGCCTTCGGATTCAATAAGCACGCCGCAACCCACACCGCAGTAGGGGCAAGTGGAGCGCGTTTCGCTGGACATCACGCCGTGTGCGGGGCCTGCACGTCGAAGGTCTGGTCACCGAGTGCGCCTGTGGAGGCGCAAGGTCCGGCGCGCGGCGGCGCCAGGTCCAGCGCCAAGGTGGCCAGCTCCACCGGGTCCAGCAGCACCTGGCCGGCCTCGACCTTGCAGGCGAACTTTGGGGTGCAGCCTTCGTCTGCGCCCTGGGCGCAACCGTCGGCCAGGCCGATGGTCCAGTTGTGCAGCGGGCAGGCCACGCTGGTGCCGAACACAATACCCTGGCTCAGCGGGCCGCCCTTGTGCGGGCAGCGGTCCAGCAGCGCAAACACCTGGTCTTCGGTATTGCGGAACACCGCCACATCGATCCCCTGTTTGCGTGCGACGCGGCGTGAGCCCAGGACAGGGATATCTTCCACGCGGCAGATCACGGTCCATTCGTTCATCTTCATGCTTCCTGCCCCGCAGCTTCCAGTTTGGTGAATTGCCGTGTATCGACCGACGCTTCCTTGAGCTCAAACCAGGGATCGGGTTCGCCGTCGAGGGCGAACTGCAACTGCTCCCAGAGTTTTTTGCGGCCTTCATGGTCCTCAAGAATCTTTTTCTTCACGTAATCCAGGCCGACGCGGTTGACGTAATGCACGGTGCGCTCCAGGTACCAGCCTTCCTGGCGGTACAGCTCGCAGAAGGCGCCGGTGTATTCGAGCACCTCGGCCGCGGTCTTGAGTTTGGTGAAGAAGTGGGCCACCTCGGTCTTGATGCCGCCGTTGCCGGCGATGTACATTTCCCAGCCGGAATCGACGCCGATGATGCCCACGTCCTTGATGCCGGACTCGGCGCAGTTGCGCGGGCAACCCGACACCGCAAACTTGACCTTGTGCGGTGCGTACATGCGCCACATCGCGCGCTCCAGGTCCTTGCCCATTTGTGTGCTGTCCTGCGTGCCCATGCGGCACCATTCGCTGCCGACGCAGGTTTTCACCGTGCGCAGCGCTTTGGCATAGGCGTGGCCGGAAGGCATGCCGATGTCCTTCCACACGTTCTGCAAGTCCTCTTTTTTCACGCCCAGCAAATCGATGCGCTGGCCGCCGGTGACCTTGACGGTCGGGATTTTGTACTTGTCCACCGCATCGGCGATGCGGCGCAGCTCGCTGGCCGTGGTCTCGCCGCCCCACATGCGCGGAATCACGCTGTAAGTGCCGTCTTTCTGGATGTTGGCGTGGCTGCGTTCATTGATGTAGCGGCTTTGCGGGTCATCCTTCGCCTGCTTGGGCCAGGTGCTGATCAGGTAGTAGTTGATGGCCGGCCGGCAGCTCGCGCAGCCGTTGGGCGTGCGCCATTCCATGAACTTGAAGGTATCGGCAATCGTCATGAGCTTGTTGTTGCGGATGGCATCGCGCACCGCCTGGTGGCCGTGGTCGGTGCAGCCGCACATGGCTTTCAGCTTGGGTGTGGCCGAATAGTCGCCGCCGGCGGTGAACATCAGGATCTGTTCGACCAGGCCGGTGCAGGAGCCGCAAGAGGCACTGGCCTTGGTGTGTTTGCGCACCTCGTCCAGCGTGAACAGGCCTTTTTCCTTGATCGCCTTGCAGATGCTGCCCTTGCTGACGCCGTTGCAGCCGCAGACTTCCGCCTCATCGGGCATGCTGGCCGCCTTGTTGTGGCCTTCGTGGCCGGCATCACCGATGTTGGATTCGCCGAACATCAGCCGGTCGCGGATGTCGCCCACGCTGCGGCCGTCGCGCAGCAGCTTGAAGTAATAACTCCCGTCCACGGTGTCGCCGTACAGGCAGGCGCCTATGAGTTTGTCGTCCTTGATGACCAGCTTTTTGTAAACGCCGCCGAAGGGGTCACTCATGACAATTTCTTCGGTGCCTTCGCCGCCCATGAATTCGCCGGCGGAGAACAGGTCGATGCCGGTGACCTTGAGCTTGGTCGAGGTCAGCGAACCGGTGTAGCGGCCGATGCCGAACTGCGCCAGGTGGTTGGCCGCGACTTTGGCCTGCTCGAACAGCGGCGCCACCAGACCGTAGGCGATGCCGCGGTGCGCCGCACATTCGCCCACCGAGTAGATGCGGGCGTCGGTCACGGTCTGCATGGTGTCGTTGACGACGATGCCCTTGTTGCAGTGCAGGCGCATCTTCTCTGCAAGTTCGGTGTTGGGGCGGATGCCGACCGCCATGACCACGAGGTCAGCGGCCACTTCGCTGCCGTCCTTGAACTTGATGCTGCTCACACGGCCATCGGCACCTCCGACCAGTTCCTGGGTCTGCGCGCCCATCAAAAACTTCAGGCCGCGGCTCTCCAGCGACTTCTGCAGCAGCTTGCCGGCCGCGCTGTCGAGCTGGCGCTCCATCAGTGTGGGCATCACGTGCACCACGCTGACGTCCATGCCGCGCAGCATCAGGCCATTGGCCGCTTCCAGGCCGAGCAGGCCGCCGCCGATCACCACGGCTTTTTTGTATTTCACCGACGCATCAATCATGGCGTTGGTATCGGCAATGTCGCGGTAGGCGATCACGCCCTGCAGGTCTTTGCCGGGCACTGGCAGCATGAAGGGGTTGGAGCCGGTGCACATCAGCAGCCGGTCGTATTCCACCTCGGTGAGGGCGCCTGCCGTATCCGTGGCGCGCACCACGCGTTTGACGCGGTCCACCTCCACAACGGTCTTGCCGGCATGCAGCGTGATGTGGTTGTCGGTGTACCAGTCCCAGCTGTTCAGGACAATTTCATCGAGCGTCTGCTCGCCGGCCAGCACGGGGGACAGCAGGATGCGGTTGTAGTTGGGGTGCGGTTCGGCACCGAAAACGGTGATGTCGTAGAGATCGGGCGCAACCTTGAGCAACTCTTCAAGCGTGCGTACGCCTGCCATGCCGTTGCCGACCATGACCAGTCTGGATTTTTTCATCGTGCCACTCCAAGGGGATGCGCTGCCGGCGGCGCTGAAACCATGCCGGCGTGCAATAAACGGGGGGTCAAAACCATGATGCTCTCTCCTGCTGAACAGGGAACCGGCTGTGGCCGGTGATGAGGGACACCAATACGCACGTCGTTATGCGCAGGACCCGCGGCGTGAAAGCCGGGGTGGTCGCGTCGTTGCGGCCGATGGGATTAACGCAATGTTTGTGCCACCCGCAGTGGCGCCAAAGAGGGCTGGAGCGGCGGCATGAACTGGCCTTTCTGGCTGGGCAGAAGGGTCAGTTCATCGGGCCTGGAGAGCAAGCGCCGGCATGCACCAAAAAGGCGTGCCCCGCGCAGGGGCAGGCGGTGCGTGATCGCGGGCGGTTCAGCCGCGGGAAGGTTTGGCCCGCAGCCTGTCGCTGCTGGCGGCGGCCGGCTGGAACAACAGGCTGATGGCGATCAGGAAAGCCATGGACAGGGTCGCGATGACCACCAGCGACGAAATGCTGAAGGAACTCACGTAGCCAAAACCCTGGGGAACGGCGCTGCGGTTGGTGGTGGTGCAGACAAATTCCGCAGCGGCCATGCCGGTGTAGTGCATCGCGCAGACGGCCACGGCCATCACCAGCGCTGCGCCCAGGCGTTTGAGCAGCGCGCCCGTGTGAAAGGCCAGCCACAGGGCGGCAGTCGCCGCCACCACGGCGATCACGATGGACGCGGCCACCATGCCGTAGTTCCATTCGATGTAGCCGCCGAACTTCATGCCATACATGCCGAGGTAGTGCATCACCACCACGCTCATGCCGAGCAGGGCGCCCGCACCCAGCATCCGGCTCAGCCGCTCGGGCGCGCGGGCCACAAAACCGAGCGCCAGTGAGGCCGCCACGATGGCGGCGAACAGGGAGAGCCCGGTTTCAACCATGGCGTAGCTGTTGGCCAGATCCATTTTCAGGGCCAGCATGCCGATGAAATGCATGGCCCAGACGCCGATGCCGCCCAGCGCCATGCCTGCGGTGAGGGCGTTGGCGGTGCTGAAACTGCCGTCTGCCTGCCTGATCCGGGTGGTGGCTGTGAGGGCCACAAAGGAACCTGCCAGGGCCATCAAAAAGGAAAGCGCGACGTACAAAGGCTGATAATTGGTTAGAACTATAGAATTCATATGAGTACTTATGGGTTAAAAAATGGTGGTGAGTGTATCTGCTTGTTACACCTTCTGTACGCACATCTGAAAACCCTGGATTCAGTTTTTTTGCGTTCTCGTGCCGAAACTTGCGCAGTTTGAAAATGCACCAGAAAAGGGCGTGCGAGGCCCCGGCGCGTGGGCGCCACCCGTGGTTGTGACGGACCGGAAATTTTTGAGTGTTTTAGCCCTGCAGCCCTTGCGCAGCAAGCGCAGGGTGCTCCCGATTCAATAGCAGAATCAGGCTGACAGGCCGAGTACTTCGGCGGCGTCCAGAGCGCTGCCGCGCCCGGGGAGGGCGAAGCGTTTGCGCCGGCCGGTTTTGAGGGCGCCCCCGACCGCGCGCAGCATGGGGGCGCTGGCGGCGATCTTCCATCCCGACAGCGTGGCCTGTTTCTGCAGCAGCAGGGTGGTGCTGACGCTGTCGCCCACGGGCAGGGTTTGCGGCTTGCCCCACAGCGCATCTTCCAGCCGGGTCATGGTCACGGCGCCGCTGTTGAGCGCCACGCAGACTTCAAACCGCGGCAAGGCACGCTCCGCAAACTGGTTTTGCAAAAAGACCTGCACGCGCTGGGCGGAGTCAAGCAGGCCGAGCGCCGCCCGTGCTGCGCGCAGGCTGTGGCTCACGGTGTCGGTGTCGGTGGCGTCGACAAACACCGCCAGCAGGCCTTCTCCCACAAACTGCATGTCGAAGGCCCCGAACAGGTACAGGGTATCGCCGGCATTTTTGTAGAACTGCCGCACCACCTCGCTGAGCTCGGTGCTGGACAGCTTTTCGGACAACACCGGAAAATTCACCACGTCCACAAACAACACGCTGGCGCTGGCGAATTTCTCATCGGTCACCAGGGCCTGCGCCGTGGGCCATTTGTCCGCAAGTTCGGCCAGCAGGCGCTTTTCGTAAAGCTCGCCCAGTTTTTTTTCCTGCACGCGAAGCGCTTCATCAATGGCCGAACCCACGGCGTGGTCCTGCGCCGAGCGGCGCATCAGCTGCTTGTTGAGCTGGGTCGCGGTGGCGCCCAGCAGATCGTCAAAATCAATCGGTTTGGTCAGGTAGTCGTCGGCGCCGCTGGTCATGCCGGCCCGCACATGGGCACGTTCCTGCAGGGACGTGAGCAGGATCACGGGCGTGGCCTGGATGAGGGGGTCGGCGCGCAGGGCCTGGCACATCGCAAAGCCGTCCATCACCGGCATGTTGACGTCGCTGACCACCAGATCCGGCCGCTCGTCACGCACCATCGCGAGCCCGGCCGCACCGTCTTCGGCTTCCAGCACTTCGTAACCCTCGAAGCGCAGGGCAGCGGCGATCAGGGTGCGGATCGCCTCGTCGTCGTCGATCACCACAATCAGGGCCATCGGTTTCGGTCCATTGAAAAAGTGTCAATGCAATGGAGCTTAACAGCGCGGCACCGCGCCGGTGCGGTAGTGCACCGGCGTGTGAGGACAAGCGAGCGGCGTGCGTGGAACTCAGGCGGCTTTTTCGACGTGGCCCTGGCGTGTGTAGAGGAAATCGATCACGGCCTTGCGGTAGTGCAGGTACTGCGAACTTTCGGCCAGGGCCACCCGGTCGCGCGGGCGCGGCAGCTCGACGCTGAGCACTTCGCCGATGGTGGCCGACGGGCCGTTGGTCATCATCACGATGCGGTCGGACAGCAGCACGGCCTCATCCACGTCATGCGTCACCATCACCACCGTGCTTTGCGTGGTGGCGACGATCTGCAGCAACTCGTCCTGCAGCTTGGCGCGGGTCAGCGCGTCCAGCGCGCCGAAGGGCTCGTCGAGCAGCAGCACCTTGGGCTCCATCGACAGCGCCCGCGCGATCCCGACGCGCTGCTTCATACCGCCGGAAATTTCGCCCGGGCGTTTCTGTGCGGCCGCGGTCAGGCCGACCATGGCCAGCGCCGCGTCGGTGCGGGCCTTGAGTTGCGCCTTGTTTTCTGTGGCGGCGAACACGCGCTCGACGGCCAGGTAGACGTTTTCGAAACAGGTCAGCCAGGGCAGCAGCGAGTGGTTCTGGAACACCACCGCGCGTTCTGGGCCGGGGCCGGCGATCTCGCGGTTGGCGCACAGCAGCGTGCCCTGTGTCGGCATCGTCAGGCCCGCCAGCAGGTTCAGCAAAGTCGATTTGCCGCAACCCGAGTGGCCGATCAGCGCGACAAACTCGCCCTTGGCGACGGTGAGGTTGATGTTCTGCAGCGCGCAGAACGGGCCTTTTTTGGTCCTGAAGGTCTGTTCGACGCCCTGGATCTCGATGTATTTGGTGCTCAGGGAGTTGCTCATGATGCTGCCTCCTGCAGTTGAAGGGGAGAGTTAACGGAAAGGTGTCGGCAGCCGAAGCCGTTCGCTGGGGCGTCGATCCCCGTGCCGGGGCCCCTCGCCGCGCCGCTCACGACTTCACCTCATCAAACGTAAACGCCGTGGCAATCCTGATCAGGGCAAATTCCAGCATCAGCCCGACAATGCCGATCACAAAAATCGCGATGATGATGTTCTTGACGTTGAGGTTGTTCCACTCGTCCCAGACCCAGAAACCGATGCCAACGCCGCCGGTCAGCATTTCGGCCGCGACGATCACCAGCCAGGCGGTGCCGACGGCCAGGCGCACGCCCGTCAGCATGTAGGGCAGCACGGCCGGGAACAGGATCTTGGTGACGATCTTCCATTCGCTGAGGTTGAGCACCCGCGCCACGTTCATGTAGTCCTGCGGCACGCGCTGCACGCCGACGGCGGTATTGATGATCATGGGCCAGATCGAGCAGATGAAGATGGTCCAGATGGCGGCCGGGTTGGCGCCCTTGAACACCAGCAGGCCGATGGGCAGCCAGGCCAGTGGCGAGACCGGGCGCAGCAGGCTGATCAGCGGGTTGAACATGCGGCTCAGGAAGTTGAAGCGGCCGATCATGAAGCCCACCGGAATCCCGACGACGGCGGCCAGGCCGAAACCCATGGCCACGCGCTTGAGCGAGGACAGCACGTTCCAGCCTACACCCTGGTCGTTTGGCCCCTTGCTGTAGAACGGGTCCCTGAAAATCTCCACGGCCTGGATGAAGGTGTCTTTCGGCGAGGGAATGCTGGCACCCGTGCCCATGGACACCAGCTCCCAGACCAGCAGCAGCAGGCCCAGGCCCAGCAGCGGCGGCAGGACCGCCAGCCAGAGTGAAGAAAAATCCCGTGCTGGTTTGGCAGAAACCGCCTGGTGCAGCTGGACTTGAGGGTCATTTCCGGCGCCAGCCCTTGTGGGTAAAGCGTCAGCAGCTATCAAAGGTATAGCAGACGCTGGGCTGGTTCTGTCGGCGCTGCGGACGGCCGGGACGGCAGCGTCGAGCGGACTGTGGAAAACGGCACTGACCATGGGGGATCTCTCCTTCGTTCGAGTTGATGCGGGGGTCTCTGGTCGTTCGGCTCACGCCGCGGCCTCAGAGGTATCGCCGGTTATTGAGACATCGAGGTGTCGGCCGCTGAAAGCGTTCGCCGGGGCGTCGATCCCCACAAGTGGGGCCCCTCGCCGCGCCGCTCACGCTTTCACCTTGAAAGAATCGGCGTATTTTTTCGGATCCTTGCCGTCCCAGACGGTGCCGTCCATCAGCTTGCTGGTGCGCATCACGTCCTTGGGTACGCTGACTTTCATGGCGCCGGCGACTTCCTTGTAGAGATCGATCTGGTTGATCTGTTTGGCCGCCGCCAGGTAGTCGGGATGCTCCTTGATCAGGCCCCAGCGCTTGTGCTGCGTCAGGAACCACATGCCGTCCGACAGGTAGGGGAAGTTGACCGCCCCGTCGTCGAAGAATTTCATGTGGTTGGGGTCGTCCCAGGTTTTGCCCATGCCGTTGTCGTAGCGGCCGAGAATACGCTGGTTGATCGCATCGACGCTGGTGTTGATGTAGGACTTCTCGGCCACGGTATCGGCCATCTTAATCTTGTTCTGCAGGCTGGCATCGATCCAC
>CBFGNA010000083.1:0-8491 GCA_965650045.1 uncultured Polaromonas sp. | reverse complement strand
CTGCACGGCCAGCAGATGGCCTTCGAGCGAGGTGCCCACACCAAACGGAATCACCGGCACGTTGAACTGCGCGGCCAGCTTGACCGCATCAGCCACATCGGCGGTGTTTTCAGCAAACACCACAGCGGCCGGCGGCGGCACCGCAAACGAGGATTCGTCACGGCCGTGCTGCTCGCGCACCACCAGGGCGGTGGAGCAGCGTTCGGCAAAACGCGCTTTCAGCGCATCGATCAGCGCCGACGGCGTTTCACGCTGGTGGATTTCAGGAAGCAGGTGGTGGGGCAGGGGTGCGTTCATGGGTGTCTCCGGAGGGCAGGCGCACAGTTTACGACGTGTGCCGCATGCTGTCCCGGCGACCCGGCCCCGCGGCTCAGGAGTTTGCCGCCCGGCTGAACTCTTCCAGCGAGATAAAGCCGTCGCGATTGCTGTCGATGTGTGCGAAGCGTTGCGCCACGGCGGGGAAACGTTCGGCCTCCTGGGGCGTGAGTTTGCCGTCCTGGTTGTTGTCGGCGCGTTTGAAGGCGGCTTCCAGGTCTTGCGATGTGGCGCGGTTCGCCGGGATCGCCGCGCCGGGCGCCGCCTGTGCGCGCACGGCCGCGGCAGTTCCCAGGGTGAGCAGCGCCAGCAACAGCACGCTGCGCACTTCGAAGTTGAAGAACTTGGGAATAGAATGTTTTTGAACCCGCATGCCGTCGTCCTTGAGATGAATGAGGCGCCATTGCATCGCAGCCGCTCTGGCGCCGCCAGTACTTTTGCAGGGCGTTGCATCGCTGACATCCGGACCGAGCCGCACACATTTTCTTGCTTCACGTAACGCGGCCCGAGGGCCTCGCTGCCATCACCACGCGACACACCATGGCCAACCGACTTTCACAAATCGCCACCCGCACCGGGGACAAGGGCACGACCGGCCTGGGCGACAACACCCGGGTTTCCAAGAACAGCCTGCGTGTGCATGCCATGGGCGATGTGGACGAACTCAACTCCCACATTGGCGTGCTGCTGTGCGAAGACATGCCGGCGGATGTGCGCGAACTGCTGGTGGAAGTGCAGCACCAGCTCTTCAACCTCGGCGGTGAGCTGTCAATCCCCGGCTTCGAGCTGCTCAAGCCGGAAGCGGTCATTCGGCTCGACGAAGCGCTGGAAACCTACAACGCAGCGCTGCCGCGCCTGGCTGAGTTCATTTTGCCCGCCGGCTCGCGCGCTGCCGCGCTGGCGCATGTCTGCCGCACCGTGGCGCGCCGCGCCGAGCGCGCGGTGGTCGCGCTGGACCAGGCCGAAACCCTGAAGGAATCACCGCGCCAGTACCTGAACCGCCTGAGCGACCTGCTGTTTGTGCTGTCGCGTGTCCTCAACCGCATGAACGGCGGCGACGACGTTTACTGGAAAAGCGAACGCATGGCCCGGGCGGCCACGGAATAAATCGAATCGCTATCTTATTGATAGCTGTTTGCGCCCGTCCGTAAAGGGCCAGGGGCCGATTTGACTCTTGTTATTGGGGAATCAGCATGGCCATGGTGATGCGCGACACGCAGGTCAGCTCACCGGCGTCGTTGCGCAGCTCGATGGCCCAGACCTGGGTGCTGCGGCCGATGTGCACCGGGCGTGTGATGCCGGTGACCCAGCCGCTGGTCGTGCCCTTGAGGTGATTCGCATTGATGTCCAGGCCCACGGTGCGGTGACCCTCGGGCGCAGCAAAGGCCGCGCCGCAGGAGCCCAGGGTCTCAGCCAGCACCACCGACACACCGCCGTGCAGCAGGCCATAGGGCTGACGTGTGCGTTCATCCACCGGCACACGGGCGCGGATGAAATCGTCGCCAACCTCCAGGAACTCGATGCCCAGGTGCGTGACGGCACTGTGGGCGTTGTTCAGGGTCAGCAGTTCGACGGAGATGGGGCGTTTCCAGACAGGCATGGGAGAAAATTCCAGAAGGCTTGAAAACACCCACTATAAAGAGATTGCCGCCTACAGCGCCTGCTGCATCCCGCTGGTTAGGATGACGCTGGGGCCGGGCTGGAGACAACCGAAAGACATCGATGCAATCTCGAAACAAATGGAAGGTGGCCGGCGCCGTTGTGCTCGCCTTGCTGCTGGCCGGCTGGGTGGCGCTGAAGGTGCTGATTCCCAGCGATGCGGAGCTCGCGGCCCGGGCCTCGGCGGAGCTTGAAAAACAACTCGGCGTGCCGGTGGCCGTCGGTGCGTTGCACTGGCGGCTGTTGCCGGTGCCTGCCGTGGTGGTGGAAGAGGTGGCCACCCGCCAGCCCGAGCCGGTCACTGTGCGCCGCCTGACGGTTTTCCCGAGCCTGCCGGCCCTGCTCGACGGCCGGCTGCATCTCGACAGCGCCGAGCTGGACGGCGCCGTGATACCGCAACTGTCGCTGCGCGCCCTCGACAAGGGGCCGGGCGTGGCGCAGGCCAGGCCCGATGCGACTTTGCTGGCGCGCCTGGTGTTTCGTGATGTGACCTGGGTCTCGCGCCGCGGCGTGGCGCTGGTGTACGAGGGCGAGGCCGATTTCGACCCGGCCTGGCGCCCGCGGCAGGCGCAGTTGCGCCGGCCCGGCGTGCAGCCCGCAACCGATCTGACGCTGACCCGGCAGGGCCAGGAAGACCGCTGGACCACACAAATCAGGGTCGGCGGCGGCACGGCGGATGGCGAGGTTCAGCTCACCACGCGCGACAAGGGCCGGCTGCGGCTGGAAGGCACGCTCAAGCCGCAAGGCGTGGAAGTGGCCAGCGCCATGGCGGCCTTCAACCGCCGCTCGGTGATCTCCGGCGAGGCCTCGGGAGACACCTCGCTGCTGGCCGACGGCGACACGATTGGTGAGCTGGCGCGCACCCTGCACACCAAAACCGTCTTCAGCATGCGCCGTGCCACGCTGCTGCGTTTTGACCTCGACAAGGCGGTGCGCAGCCTGGGCAAGGAGCACGCCGGGCAGACGCCGCTGGACACGCTCACTGGCCAGATGGACACGCAAAACACGGCGCAGGGCATGGTGGTGACCTACACCGGCCTCAAGGCGACGTCCGGCGCGCTCACCGCCTCCGGGCAGGCGCGTGTGGCCAACCGGCAGATCGACGCCGAGCTGGCGGTTGATCTGGTCGATGGTGTGGTGGGCGTGCCGCTGAAAATCTCCGGGCCGTTTGAAGATGTCAAGGTCTCCACGCCTGCAGGTGCAGTGGCCGGCGCGGTGGTGGGGACCGCGGTCTTGCCGGGCATAGGCACGGCCATAGGTGCGCGCATTGGTGCCACCCTGGGCAAAATTTTCGGTTCCGAGCCGGCGCCCCCCAAAACGGCAGCGCCACGCTCAGGAAAACCCTAGGCGGCCCCGGGAAAACCTCGGGACCCTGCGGGACTTTCCCGCAGCGCGGTGCGGCGCGGAATGCTATATTGGCCGCCGTTGAACCCCGCTGCCCTGGGGCCGGTGTCTCTTTCCTGCCCCTTCAGCTTTACCGCGTGCCCGCCATGTCCCAGCCAAAGTCTTCCGATTCCTCCGCAGCCACCTCGCTTGAGCGCGCGCTCGACCAGAATGAGGCGGTCAAGGGCACGGTGGAACAATCGGCCAATGAGCTGCTGGTGATCAATACCGTGCTCAAGCAGGAGCTGCCCGAGGAAGCCAAGACCGGCGAAGTGGCCCAGGCGCTGCGCAAGACCGACGAGCTGGAAACCCAGATCCAGGAGTCGGCTGAAGACCTTGCGCAGGTCAACCAGGTGCTGGCGCAGGAAATCGGTGAGCGGGCCGACCTGGAGCGCGAGCTGGAAAAAACCCGGGCCGCCCTCGCCAAAGCCAAAGCCGGCCAGCCCTGAGCCGGCGCCGGGTCAGGCCGCCTGGCGCGGTGGCTTATTTCCTTCGGTTCAACAGCGCATACAGCAGCACTGCGCCGAAAGTTGCGGTGCCGATGCCGCCCAGCGCAAACTGGCCGAATTTCAGCGTGAAGTCCCCGGTGCCCAGCACCAGCGTGATGGCGGCCACCAGCAGGTTCTTGTTGTCCGAAAAATCCACCCGGTTGTCCACCCAGATCTTGGCGCCAGCCACCGCGATCAGGCCGAACACCACGATGCTCACGCCGCCCATCACCGGCAGCGGAATCGCCTGGATCAGCGCACCGAACTTGGGGCTGAAACCCAGCAGCAGCGCGATCAGCGCCGCCACCAGAAACACCGCCGTGGAGTAGATGCGGGTCGCGGCCATCACGCCGATGTTTTCTGCATAGGTGGTGACGCCGGTGCCGCCGGCCGCACCGGACACCATGGTGGCCACGCCGTCACCGATGAAGGCGCGGCCCATGTAGCGGTCCAGGTTTTTGCCGGTCATGGCCGTCACGGCCTTGATGTGGCCCAGGTTTTCTGCCACCAGGATGACGGCCACCGGCGCGATCAGCAGCATGGCGCTGGCCGTGAAGACCGGGGCGGTGAAGGTCGGCACGCCAAACCAGGCCGCGTTGGCGATGACCGACAGGTCCACCGGCTTGCCCAGGCCCATGCCGTTGGTCAGCAGTGCATAAATCAGCGTGGCCACGATCAGTCCGACCAGGATCAGCAGCCGCTGCACCATGCCGCGCGTCATCACCGCCACCAGCGCGACGCTGACGAAGGTGACGAGCTGCATCCAGGAATCAAAGTTGCTGGCCGCCATGTTCTTGACCGGGATGCTGGCCAGGTTCAGGCCGATCACGGCCACCACCGCGCCGGTCACCACGGGCGGCATGAAGCGTTCGATCCAGCCGGTGCCGACCATCTGCACCAGCGCGCCGATCAGGGCGTAGAGCAGGCCGCAGGCGATGATGCCGCCCAGCGCCACACCGATGTTGGTATTCGGCCCCTTGCCGGCATAGGCGGTGGCGGCAATTACCACGCCGATGAAGGCGAAGCTGGAGCCCAGGTAGCTGGGCACCTTGCCGCCGGTGATGGCAAAAAAGATCAGCGTGCCGATGCCGCTCATCAGGATCGCGATGTTGGGATCAAAGCCCATCAGGATGGGCGCCAGCACAGTGGCGCCAAACATCGCAATCACATGCTGCACACCCATCACCGCGGTCTGCGGCCAGGGCAGGCGCTCGTCGGGGGCAATCACGCCGCCCTGCGACAACACCGCGCTGCTTTTTTCTGTCCAGCTGAACATTCCCATCGCCGTCTCCTCTTGTTGAAGTGCGGCAATGATAGGCCCCCTGCACCCAATCGCACAACAATGGTGCGCACAGCGCGACAGGTCTCAGGCGAGAAAAGCCGCAAGCTCCTGCAGCACGGCTTCGTCTTTCAAAATGCGGCGGTGTCCCAGGTCCTGGGTCGCCAGCAAGCGCGCGCCGGCAATGGCCTCGCTGAAGGCCACGCCGTCGGCGAAGCGGTTGATGTTGTCGCGGCGGTCGTGCACCACCAGCGTGGGCAGGTGGATGCGCGGGCCGACCGCCTGCGGCTCGAATTGCGGCATCAACACGCCTTCGCGCGCCTCAAAGCGTTTTTGCATCGCTGCGCGTGTGCGCTCGCTCAGGCCAAACACCTGGGCAAACAGCCGCGTGTATTCATGCGGCGACGCCGGCGGCGCCAGCAGCACCAGCTTGCGCAGCGCGAGGCCACGGCTCGCGGCAAAAGCTGCGGCGTTGGCCCCCAGCGAATGCGCGACCACCGCGTCCAGCCGGAAGCCCTGCTGTTGCAGGCGGGCGGCCGCATAGTCGATGGCGCGCGCGAATTGCGGCAGGTTGCTGGTCACGCCGGCGCTGCGGCCGTGTGCCGGCATTTCAAGAATCACTGCGCACAGGCCCTGCGCCTCCAGGCGGTCAGCCAGCGCCAGCATCTGGCCGGCATGGCCGCCCCAGCCGTGCACCAGCAACACCACCGGCCCGTGCGGCGCCGCGGCACGCGCATACAGGGAGATGCTGGCGTTTTCAAACGGCCAGGCCGTCACCGTCCAATCGGCCGGCCAGGCGCGCCGCCGCGTCAGCCAGCGCGGGGGGAGCGGCGTTGCGAACAGGCGGCAGGCCGCGCGCACCGCCAGCGCCGGCCACAGGCGCTGTGAGGCGCCCAGGCCCCAGCGAAACAGGCGCGTTATGGGGCTGGTGTTGTAAAACGCGGCGGCGGCTTCGACAGAACTGCGGGTCATGGCGGCGTCCTTCCTTTCAGTACCAGACCCAGTCGCGGTTGCTGCGCGGGACGCCACGCAACGATTCACGCAGGGCGCGCAGCGTGCGCACGCCGACAAACAGGGCCAGGGGAATGATCAGGAGCAACATGGCATTTCCTTTTCTCCGCACACTCGTGCGAAATATGAACCAACAAAAAGCCCTCGTGGGCCACTTCTCGCCAGGTCTCAGGCCTGGTAACTGATTTTCAGGCGCTGCCAGGTGGCCTGCGCCCGCTCGGCGGCGCGCGGGTCCCGCAGAAAACGTGCGTCGTGCAACAGGCCCATGGCCAGGGCGCTGACTTCGCTGACCAGCTGTTCGGGGTCGGTGTCGGCCTTCAGGTGGCCGGCGTCGATGGCCTGCTGCACGGTGCGGCGCAGCGCGGCGCGCCAGCGCGTCACTTCCTGCAGCAAGACCTCGCGCAGTTCGCCGTCGCGGTCGTCAAGCTCGAAAGCGCCGGCGGTGTAGATGCAGCCCGACTTCACCTCCACATCGCGCATGCGGATGATCCAGCGCTGCATGATGGCGTCCAGCCGCGGCAGGCCCTTAGGCAACTGCATGGCCGGCACAAACACGTCGGCGATAAAGCGCCGGCCGAATTCCTCAATCACGGCCTTCTGCAAGGCCTCACGTGAACCGATGCGCGAAAACACACCGCTCTTGGACAAACCCAGCCGGTCGGCCACCGCCTGCAGGGTGATGGCCTCCAGCCCGTCCGCAGACGCAAAGTCGAGCGCCGCACCGACAATCGCGGCGCGGGTCATCTCGCTTTTCTGGGTTTTGGCGTCCATGGACAAATATTAGCACAACTGTGCTAAATAGTGCAAGAGCCGGCTAGCGCGGGTTCAGGCCTGCGAATCGCAGAGGATGAAGGCGACCTTGACCGGTTTGCCCGAACGGTTGGCCCAGGCGTGGGCGGTGCCGCGCTGGATCAGCACGTCGCCCTGGCGCATGAGGGTTTCGCCCTCGTCCATGATGGCGACGATTTCGCCTTCGAGCACGATGGCGTAATCCACGGTCTGGGTGGTGTGCATGCCGGGGTGTTCGCCGGGCTTGACGTCGCGGTGCGCGTCCGGGTACATGGCCGCAAAGGGCTTGTCCATCAGGCGGCGCAGCTCGGCCGGGTCTTCCGGTTCGGCCGGCCACTCGATGATGCCCAGCACGTTGCCGCCGGCCGGCGGCAACACGCCCTGGTGCGCGGCGATGCTGTCTGGCGAACGGACAGTGCCGCCGGCTTCGGTGCGCCAGAGGTTGGTGACACGGTAGCCGGGCCGGTCAGCCACGGTTTTTTGCGCCGGCGAAGGTCCGTCCTGCTCGAAGAAGGAGCGGCCTTCGGCGTTGTGGCCGGTGACGATGCGGCGTATCGGCGGCAGCGCGGCCATCAGTTTTTCTCCAGCTTCAAATCGGGCACCAGCGAGGCGTGTGTCTTGTAGGTGCTGGCGATGCGGGCCTTGAACTGCGCGGCAGACAGGAAGCGCGGGACCTGCAACAGGCCTTTGGCGCTTTCGGTGAAGCCCGCTGAAGCCGTTACCTTGCGGCAGATGCCTTCGAGGGCGCTGACGATGGGCTTTGGCGTGCCGGCCGGCACATACAGGCCATTGAGGCCCGGGCTGATCACCGGGTAGCCCAGCTCGGCAATGGACGGCGCATCGGGCAGGGCCGGCTGGCGCTTGTCGGCCAGCACCGCCAGCACCCGCAGCTTCTTGCCGCCGATGGACGAGATCGCGGGCACGCTGAAATCCAGTGAGCCGCCCATCACGTCGGTCATCATGGCGCCGTCGCCGCGGTAGGCGATGGCGTTGAACTTCACCCGGGTGGCGCGCTCGATGGCCGCCATCGACAGGTGCGGCACGCTGGCCGGCCCGGCATGGCCGTAGGACACCGCGCCCGGGTTCGCCTGCCCGCGCGCCAGCAACTCGGTCAGCGAACGGATCGGCGAGTCTTCGCGCACCGCAATCGCAAAGACGTTTTCGAAGATCTGGCACACCGGTTCGATCTCGCTGGCCTTGAAGGGCAGCTTGGGGTTGACGAAGGGCGAATTGGTCAGCGGCGAGGCCGGCGAAAACATGATGACCTTGCCGTCCGGTTTGGCCCGCGCCAGCGCGGTGAAGCCGACCACGCCACCGGCGCCTTCGCGGTTGACCACCACCCATTGCTGCGAGGTGTCGCGCGCGGCTTCACGTGCGAAGGCGCGCGCCATGGCGTCCACGCCGCCGCCGGCTGAATAGGGCAGGATGATCTCGACCGGGTTCGCGGGCCAGGCCGGCGCCGTCTGCGCCGTGGCGCCGCTGGCGACCAGGGTGCCCAGCAGCGCGGCCGCGGTGCCAGCCAGGGAA
This sequence comes from uncultured Polaromonas sp., assembly GCA_965650045.1. Classification (GTDB taxonomy): domain Bacteria; phylum Pseudomonadota; class Gammaproteobacteria; order Burkholderiales; family Burkholderiaceae_C; genus Polaromonas. The sequence continues at coordinate 40 of CBFGNA010000083.1, read as the reverse complement.
GACAGGGAAGACAGGGAAGACAGGGAAGACAGGGAAGACA
>CBFGNA010000082.1:0-8492 GCA_965650045.1 uncultured Polaromonas sp. | reverse complement strand
TGTTTCTCTCGGTTCAGCAAAAATTTTGAATGAAAAGTGGCTCTGGCCCTTGCTGGACAAGCGCCAGCAGCTACCAAATCGATAGCAACGGAAGCAGCGTCAGAAAGCCTCAAGCGCCAGCGCCGTCACGCTGTCGGCGCCGTCCACGATGCTGTCGCGTACGCCGGGGGCCTTGCTCAGCAGGTGGTCCGCATAGAAGACAGCGGTGGTGATCTTGGCTTTCATGAAGTCCACGTCATTGCCACGGGCCAGTTCCTCTTCGGCCACCAGCAGCGAACGCGCCAGTTGCCAGCCGGCCACCAGGTTGCCGGCCAGCATCAGGTAAGGCACGCTGCCCGCGAACACGGCATTGGGCGAGGCTTTGGTGTTGCTGGCGACAAACTCCACCACTTCGACAAAGGCTTCACGCGCGGCCGTGAGTCGTTTGGCGACAGCTTTGGCCGCTGCCCCGCCCTGCTTGAGCAGCGCCACTTCGGTTTTTTCAATCTGCGCGGCAATGCCCTTCGCGGTCTGGCCGCCGTCGCGCGCGGTCTTGCGGCCGACCAGGTCGTTGGCCTGGATGGCGGTCGTGCCTTCGTAAATCGTCAGGATCTTGGCGTCACGGTAATACTGCGCGGCGCCGGTCTCCTCGATGAAACCCATGCCGCCATGCACCTGCACACCCAGGGAAGTCACTTCCAGGCTCATCTCGGTGCTGTAACCCTTGACCAGCGGCACCATGTATTCGTAGAAAGCCTGGTTCTGCTTGCGCACGTCCGCATCGGGGTGGTGGTGCGAGGCGTCGTATGCCGCCGCGGCCACCGAGGCCATGGCGCGGCAGCCTTCGGTGTAGGCGCGCATGGTCATCAGCATGCGATTGACGTCGGGGTGGTGGATGATGGGGGCACTGGCGTTGATCGAGCCATCAACCGGCCGGCTCTGCACGCGGTCCTTCGCAAAGGTCACGGCCTTCTGGTAGGCGCGCTCGGCAATCGCGATGCCCTGCATACCGACAGCGTAACGCGCCGAATTCATCATGATGAACATGTACTCCAGGCCGCGGTTTTCCTGGCCGACGATGTAGCCGACGGCGCCACCGTTATCACCGTACTGCAGCACCGCCGTCGGGCTGGCCTTGATGCCCATCTTGTGCTCGATGCTCACGCAATGCACGTCGTTGCGCGCGCCGAGAGCGCCGTCCTTGCCGACCATGAACTTGGGCACCACAAACAGGCTGATGCCCTTGACGCCTTCGGGCGCGCCGGTGACACGCGCCAGCACGAGGTGGACGATGTTTTCGGCCATGTCGTGTTCACCGTAAGTGATGAAAATCTTGGTGCCGAACACCTTGTAGGTGCCATCAGGCTGTGGCTCCGCGCGTGATCGCACCATGGCCAGGTCGGAGCCGGCCTGTGGCTCGGTCAGGTTCATGGTGCCGGTCCACTGGCCGCTGACCAGTTTTTCCAGATAAGTCGCTTTCAGTTCGTCCGAGCCGGCCGTCAGCAGGGCTTCAATGGCGCCGTCGCTGAGCAAGGGGCAGAGCGCAAAACTCATGTTGGCCGAGTTCAGCATCTCGCCGCAGGCCGCGCCAATCGTTTTGGGCAGGCCCTGGCCGCCGAAATCCAGCGGGTGCTGCAGGCCTTGCCAGCCGCCCTCGGCATATTGCTTGTAAGCCTCCTTGAAGCCCGGCGTCGTGGTGACCATGCCGGATTGAAAGCTCGACGGATTTTTGTCGCCCTCCCAGTTCAGCGGCGACAACACCCCTTCGTTGAACTTCGCGCACTCTTCGAGGACGGCCTGCGCGGTCTCGAAGCCGGCTTCCTCGAAGCCGGGAATCTGCGCAATCGCATCGATGTCGGCCAGGTGTTTGATGTCAAACAGCATGTCCTTGAGGGGGGCTTTGTAGCTCATGTCTTTGTCTCCGCGAATAACAGGCGCACCGCACCGGCGGCGGGCGCAAAAAAAGGGCGCCGATGTGACGCCCTGGTTCCTTTTACAAGGCCTTGACCAGCTCCGGCACCGCCGTGAACAGGTCGGCCTCCAGACCGTAGTCGGCCACCGAGAAGATAGGCGCTTCCGGGTCCTTGTTGATGGCGACGATGACCTTGGAGTCCTTCATGCCGGCCAGATGCTGGATGGCGCCGCTGATGCCGGCGGCGATGTAGAGCTGGGGCGCGACGATCTTGCCGGTCTGGCCGACTTGCCAGTCGTTGGGCGCATAACCTGCGTCCACTGCGGCGCGCGAGGCACCGAGCGCGGCGCCCAGCTTGTCGGCCAGCGGCGTCATGACTTCATTGAATTTTTCGGCGCTGCCCAGCGCGCGACCGCCGCTGACGATGATCTTGGCGGCGGTCAGTTCGGGGCGGTCGCTTTTGGCGATTTCGCTGCCGACAAACACCGACTTGCCGCTGTCGGCCTCCCCGCTGACCACGTCAATGGCAGCCGAGCCGCCGCTGGCCGCAGCCGCATCAAAACCCGTGGTGCGCACGGTGATGACCTTGGTCGCGTCCAGGCTCTGCACGATGGCAATCGCATTGCCGGCATAGATCGGGCGCTCGAAAGTATCGGCGGCGTCCACCTTGGTGATGTCGGAGATCTGGCCGACGTCGAGCAGCGCGGCCACGCGCGGGGCGATGTTTTTGCCGGAAGCGGTGGCAGGAAACAGGATGTGCGAATAGCTGCCGGCCAGCGCCGCCACCTGGGCGGCCATGTTTTCGGCCAGGCCGTGTTCAAAGTGCGCGCCATCCACATGGATGACCTTGGCCACACCGGCGATCTGGCTGGCGGCTTGGGCGGCGGGGCCGGCGTTCAGGCCGGCCACCAGCACATGCACGTCGCCGCCGCACTGGGCGGCTGCGGTCACGGTGTTCAGGGTGGCGGGACGGATGCTGGCGTTGTCGTGTTCTGCAATAACCAAAGAAGCGAGTGCGGTCATGGTGTGACTCCTGGGAAACTGTTGATGTCTGATTGGTGCCGGCGCCTCAGATTTGATTCGCCGACCGTTCGATCCCCGCTGCGCGGGGCCCCTCGTCCGGGGCGAATCAAATTACTTTCGCTTCATTGCGCAGCTTGTCCACCAGCGTGGCGACATCGGGCACCTTGATGCCGGCGCTGCGTTTGGGCGGCTCGCTGACCTTCAGCGTCTTGATGCGCGGCTTGACATCGACACCCAGGTCCTCGGGCTTGACGTTGTCGAGCTGCTTTTTCTTGGCCTTCATGATGTTGGGCAGGGTCACGTAACGCGGCTCGTTCAGACGCAGGTCGGTGGTCACGATGGCCGGCAGGGTCAGCGACAGGGTTTCCATACCGCCATCGACCTCGCGCATGACCACGGCCTTGCCGTCGGCCACATCGACCTTGGAGGCAAAGGTGGCCTGGGGCCAGCCCAGCAGCGCCGCCAGCATCTGGCCGGTCTGGTTGCAGTCGTCGTCAATCGCCTGCTTGCCCAGAATCACCAGCTGCGGCTGCTCTTTCTCGACCAGCGCTTTCAGCAGCTTGGCCACGGCCAGCGGCTGCAGTTCCTCGGCGGTTTCGACCAGGATGGCACGGTCGGCACCGATGGCCATGGCGGTGCGCAGGGTTTCCTGGCATTGCGCCACGCCGCAGCTGACGGCGATGACTTCCGTTGCAGCGCCCTTTTCCTTCAGACGGGTGGCTTCCTCGACCGCGATCTCGTCAAACGGATTCATGCTCATCTTGACATTGGCGATATCGACGCCGGTGCCGTCAGATTTGACGCGAACCTTGACGTTGTAATCGACGACACGTTTGACGGGGACCAGGACCTTCATGAGGAGCACTCCAGAGTTGGTGATTGACGTTCACGTAAAGCGTTTGATTCTATGCTGCGCTTGCACAAGAGGCCCGCCAACGCGGTTGAACGGGGGCACATTGCAAGGGGCAAGCCCTAAAAAAGAACGATCGTTCTATTTCATTATAAAGACCCGAAAAGCCCTGATTAGAGCGAACGGCCCATTGCCCTGTTGCCAGGGCGACAAATGACCGGCAAATGACCGACCAAATGACCGCTCGTCAATTAACAGACCGTTGGGTCGGTTAATTGGGGTAAGTAGGGACAGACCGCGGGCACCGGCTGACATACAGTTGTGTTTCCGGATGAAACGCGCGGCTTACCGCCGGATCGTCCCCACAAGTAATCTGGTCAGCCCTGCTGACCGTTCCGGAGTCGCTCATGAACATCAAACCCGTTGCCGCCGCACTGCTGACCGCTTGCTGCGGCCTGGCCTCAGCCCAAACCGTCCTGACCGTGTCGAGCTGGCTGCCCCCTTCGCACTCGCTGAGCATGGCTCAAAAAGAGTGGTGCGACCTGCTTGAGAAAAACACCGCCGGCAAGATGAAGTGCAACATCCTGCCGCGCGGCGTCACGGCAGCGCCAGGGACCTTCGACGCGGTCAAGAATGGCCTGGCGGACGTGTCTTACACCGTGCATGGCTATACCCCGGGGCGTTTCCTGTACACCCAGATGGCCGAATTCCCTTTCCTGGGCAATACCTCGGAGCCGATTTCCGTGGCCTTCAACAAGGTGGCTTTCAAAAATCCGCAATTCCTGGCTGAACACCAGGGCGTCAAGGTCATCACTTTCTTCACGCACGGCCCCGGCATTGTGTTCAATACCAAGCGGCCGGTGACCAGCGTCGAGGACCTGGGCGGCCTGAAGTGGCGCGTCGGCGGCGGCATGGTGAACGAGATCTCCAAAGTGCTGGGCATGAACGTCACGCTCAAGCCCGCACCCGACTCCTACGAGTTGCTGTCCGGCGGCGTCATGGACGGCACGCTCTTTCCTGCCGAATCGACCGAATCCTTCAAGATCGACAAGCTGATCAAGTACGCCACGACCTTTCCGGGCGGCCTGTACAACACCAGCTTTGTTTTCATGATGAACCAGGCCAAATACGACAAGCTCAGCGCCGATGAGAAAAAAGCGGTGGATGCGATTTCGGGCGAAATCGCTGCGCGCATGTTCGGCCGCGGATGGGACAAGGTGGACCGCCGCGCCACGGCCCTGATGCAGGCCAACAATGTGCAGATCGTCAAGGCCGACGCGAAGTTCGTGGCTGACGTGAAGGCCAAAACGGCGCCGCTGGAGCAAAAATGGGTCAAGGATGCCGAGGCCAAGGGCCTGAAGGATGCGGCCAAGGTGCTGGCCGAATTCCGCGCTGAAATCGCCCGCCAGGAAAAATAAACCCGGCTCCCGACTGCGCCAGCAACGCGGCCTCATGGACAATGAGGCCGCTTTTTTTATGGATTGAGGCAACGATTGAACAAGCTTGTTGAAATGGTGTGTGGCCTGCTGGCTGCCGCCGCCCTGTTCGCCATCATGGCGCTCACTTTTTTTGATGTGGGCGGCCGCAAGCTGCTGTCCAATTCCATCCCCGGTTCGCTCGAACTGACCGAACTGCTGATGGTGGTGGTGATTTTTGCCGCCCTGCCGCTGGTCTCGATGCGGGGCGAACATGTGGTGTTCGACTCGCTCGACGGCTACCTGCCGCCGGCGGTGCGGCGCGTTCAACGTGCCCTGATGCAGGTCCTCTGTGCTGCGGCACTGCTGGGCCTGGGCTGGCTGATGTGGCAGACCGGTGGCCAGTTCCTGGAAACGGGGGAAACCACCGCCCAGCTGAAGATCCTGAAAGCGCCCTTCATGTACGGCATGGCGGTGCTCTGCGCTGTGGCCGGGCTGATCCACCTCGGGCTGGCATGGCGGCCTTCTGCCGCGGAAGAAGCCGGTGAAGGAAGCACGCTGTGACTGAAGCCCTGATTGGTTTTGCTGCCATTTTCATTCTGGCGCTGATACGCCTGCCGCTGGCGTTTTCCATGGGCCTGGTCGGCATCGTGGGCATGGGCCTGACACGCGGCTGGCTGCCGGCGCTGGCCAGCACCGCACAAGTGGTGCACGAAACCGGGTTCGCCTACACGTTGTCGGTGATTCCGCTGTTCATCCTGATGGGCAACTTTGTGGCGCGGGCGGGCCTGGCCCATGAGCTGTTCCATGCTGCGTATGCCTTCATCGGCCATTTGCGGGGCGGCCTGGCCCATGCCACCGTCATGGCCTGCGCCGGTTTCGGCGCCATCTGCGGCTCGTCGATTGCCACCGCCGCCACCATGAGCAAGGTGGCCTACCCGTCGATGAAAAAGCTCGGCTACAGCGACTCGCTGTCCACCGGGGTGATTGCCGCGGGCGGCACCCTGGGCATCATGATTCCGCCTTCGACCATCATGGTGATTTACGGCATCGTGACGGAAACCAACATCGGCAAACTGTTCGCCGCCGGGGTGATTCCCGGCATCCTGATTGCCCTGCTGCTGATGCTTGCCGTGGTGTTCATGACCTTCATGGATCCGGAGCACGCACCGGCCGGCGAAAAGACGTCGTGGTCCGAGCGCTGGAAAGCCCTGCGCGGCATCTGGGGCGTGTTGCTGCTGGTGGTGCTGGTGCTGGGTGGCATTTACGGCGGTATCTTCACGGCCACCGAGGGCGCAGGCATAGGCGCTGCGGGTTCATTTTTGTTTGCGCTGGCGCGCCGCCGGCTGACGGTTCGCGCCACCTTCGAGGTGCTGGTGGAGTCGGCGCGCACCACTGCCATGCTGTTCACCTTGCTGATTGCGGCAACCATCTTTGCCAACTTCGTGAACTTCACCTCCATGCCCGGGGACCTGAAAGACTGGATCACCCACCTCGGGCTTTCACCCCTGATGGTGGTGGCCGCCATGATGCTGATTTATGTGGTGCTGGGCACCGTCATGGAAGAACTGACCATGGTGCTGCTGACCATTCCGCTGTTTTTCCCCATCGTGGTCTCGCTGGGGTTCGATCCGGTCTGGTTCGGCGTGCTGATCGTGATGGTGATCCAGATCGGCCTGATCTCGCCGCCGGTGGGCATGAACCTGTTCGTGCTGAACACGCTCTTGCCGCGGGTGGGCCTGGGCAGGATTTTCCGCGGCGTCTGGCCCTTTGTGGTCATGCAGGTCGTGGCGCTCGGCCTGCTGCTCACCTTTCCGTCATTGAGCCTCTGGTTGCCGTCCTTCATGAAGTGAGGCGCGGCAGCCGCTGCAGCGTCAGGGCGCCGTGGGCCCATCCTCCTGCGGCGTGGCCCGCATGTGGATGACCCGCTGCGGAAACGGAATTTCGATGCCGTGCTCGCGCAGTGATTGCAGGATCGCCAGATTGATACGCGAACGCAGGTTCTGCTGCCCATTTTCCGGATCGGTCATCCAGTAATTCAGCGTGAACTCCAGCCCGTCCGCGCCAAAGTTGGTCAGATTGACGCCGGGGCCGGGGTCGCGCAGCACGCGGTCCTGGCTCAGCGCGGCCTCGGTCAGCAAGCGCATCACCAGCTCCACGTCGCTGTCGTAAGCCACCGACACCACCGTGGACTGCAGCACCCGGGAGTCGGCCAGCGACAGGTTTTCAATGCGGTTGCTGATGAACATCTCGTTGGGCACGATGGACTCGCGCCCGCCCAGCGAGCGCACCACGGTGTAACGCGCGTTGATGTCCGTGATGCGGCCCTCGAAACCATCCACCCGGACGTTGTCGCCGATACGCACGCTGCGCTCGGCCAGCATCACAAAACCGCTGACGTAGCTGGCGGCGAGCTTTTGCAGGCCAAAACCCACGCCCACGCCGATGGCCCCGCCCAGCACCGACAAGGCCGTCAGGTCAATGCCCACGGCCGACAGGGCCACCAGCAGGCCGACAAACACCAGCACGGCGCGCAGGGCGTTGCTCAGTGCCTTGCGCAGCGACAGCTGGCTGCCGGTGGCCGAGCGCAACAAACGCATTTCGATGGCCGCTGAAATCCACAGCGTGATGATCAGCACGATGGCCGCGGTGACGCCGCCTTCCAGAAGCGTCCGCACCGAGATCGTGGAACCGCCGACCTTCCAGCGGATGTCGTCCAGTTCTTCCAGCACCAGCGGCAGCAGGCCGCTGACCCACAGCACCATGGCCACCCAGGCAACCCACGAAATGCTGCGTTCGAGCGCCCGAACCAAGGGGGCTTCGACAAAAACCACCTGCAACACCTTCACGCCCAGACGGATCACCGCCAGCGCCACCAGCACCGGAATGGCGATCTTGAAAACCGCCACCGGCAGCCAGCGCGCCACCAGCATGAAGGACATATAGGCCAGCGAAAGCAGCACCAGGGGGAACATCACGCCGTCGATGATTTTTTCGCCGAGCCAGATGGAGCGGGCATCGGGCATGCCGGTGGCGCGGCGCACGGTCCAGACCAGGACCCAGGCCAGACCCACACACGCCAGCAGCACCGCCAGTTCCGTCAAGGCAGACGGCTGGGTCATGTTGGACAGCCAGGTGTCCAGATCTTCAATGCGCGCGGTGGGTCGTGTCAGCGTGGCCATTGCGGCGTCCTCTTGTCGATGAAAGCCTGAACACCCTCCTGGGCCACGGGGTGAACCATGTTGCAGGCCATGGTCTGTCCGGCCAGTTGGTAGGCGGCGGCCATGCCGGTCTCGCGCTGCTGGTAGAAAAG
>CBFGNA010000081.1:0-8498 GCA_965650045.1 uncultured Polaromonas sp. | reverse complement strand
CCACCTTGCCGGGCATGGGCGCGGTCAGGCGGCCGGCTTCGCCGTGGGCCTCGCCGGCATGGGCCAGCAGGTCGATCACCGTGATCTGTGTCGCGCCCTGTCGGGCAAACACAAACACGGTTTCACCGCGGCGGTACAGGCGGGCCGTCAGGCGCTTGCCCCCAAAAGCCAGCGTGACCGCGGCCCCCTCACGTGCAAATACCAGCAAGCCCTCTTCGCCCCCCACGGCAAGCCGCAGCGCGCCGTCGTGCAGATAGGTCAGCTCGGCCTTCGCCGGCTCGTTCTGGAACTCAAATTCGAAGCGGCGCATGGCCACCCCATGCGAGCGCCAGCCGTCTCGCCTGCTGAAGGGGTCGGCAGTTTCCAGTGCTTTTTCTTCGAGCAGGCCCAGGGCCACAGCCGCAGCGGCCGCCAGGGGCAAACCGATTTTTTCCTGGTGGAACAGCACCGCCTGTTCACGCGGAATCAGCGCCGTGTCCAGGTCGGCTTCGGCAAACGACCGGCTTGTCACCACATGGCGCAGGAACTGCACATTGGTGTTCAGGCCCACGATGTGCACTTGCGCCAGCGCCTCGTCCATGCGCGCCAGCGCCTGTTCGCGCGTGTCGCCGTGCACGATGAGCTTGGCAATCATGGAGTCGTAATACGGCGAGATCACATCGCCTTCGCGCACGCCGGCATCCACACGCACCAGACCGCGTTCAAACGAGACGGACGGCGGCAGGCCATAAACATGCAGCGTACCGGTGGCCGGCAAAAAGTTGTTGTCCGGGCTTTCGGCACAAATGCGCGCCTCGATGGCGTGACCGTGGATGCGCAACTGGTCCTGCGCCTGCGGCAGTTTTTCGCCCGAAGCCACGCGCAACTGCCACTCGACCAGGTCAAGTCCGGTGATGGCTTCCGTCACGGGATGCTCCACCTGCAGCCTCGTATTCATTTCCATAAAGAAGAAGTTCATCGTGCCGTCGGTGCGCTGCTCCACGATGAACTCCACCGTGCCAGCACCGACGTAGTTGACGGCGCGGGCCGCAGCGACAGCCGCTTCGCCCATCTGCTTTCGCATGGCCTCGCTCATGCCGGGCGCAGGCGCTTCCTCCAGCACCTTCTGGTGGCGGCGCTGCACCGAGCAGTCACGCTCGAACAGATACACGTAGTTGCCGTGGCTGTCGCCGAAGACCTGAATCTCGATGTGCCGAGGGCGCTGCGCATACTTTTCCACCAGCACCGCGTCGTCACCGAAGCTGTTGATGGCCTCGCGCTTGCAGGACGCCAGCGCGGCTTCGAAATCTTCTGATTTCTCGACCGCGCGCATGCCCTTGCCGCCGCCACCGGCACTGGCCTTGATCAGCACCGGGTAACCGATGCGGTCAGCCTCGCGTTTGAGCAGCGCCGGGGCCTGGTCGCTGCCGTGGTAACCGGGCACCAGCGGCACGCCGGCTTTTTCCATCAGTTGTTTGGACTCGGCTTTCAGGCCCATGGCCTTGATGGCCGAGGCCGGCGGGCCGATGAACACCAGCCCGGCGTCGCCGCAAGCCTGGGCAAACTCCTCGTTTTCGCTGAGGAAGCCGTAGCCCGGGTGAATCGCCTCGGCGCCGGTGGCTTTGGCTGCGGCGATGATTTTTTCCCAGCGCAGGTAGCTGTCCCTGGGCGCGCTGCCGCCGATGTGGACGGCTTCGTCGCAGATGCTCACATGTTTGGCATCCGCGTCAGCGTCGGAATACACAGCAACGGTCTGGATGGCCATGCGGCGCGCCGTGGCGGCGACCCGGCAGGCGATTTCACCGCGGTTGGCGATCAGTATTTTCTTAAACATGTCGGTCGTTCTTTTTTGAAAAAGGAGATTTGAGGGTGAAAGCCGGCGCAGGGCCGGTATCGGGTTTGCCGCTGAAAATGCGGGCCACCCGCGCAAACAGTTGGCGCAGAAAACCCCAGCAGATGCGGATCAGCCAGACACTGAAGATCAGCACCCCGATCAGCACACCCACAAACACCAGTGGATGGGCAATGGCCAGCCACAGGCCCGCCGGCACGATGCTGTCTTCCACCAATGAGGCGCCGACATTGGTAAAAGGCTCGGGCGAAGTGTTGATGGCCGCACGTGTGGTGGCCTTGGCCGCGTGGCTGGTGGCCGCCAGAGACCCGCCCGCCAGCGCAGCGAGCAGGGCCATCACGCCGCTGTCGGCGCCGAAAACACCGGCGGCCAGCGCTGCACCGGCCGGGATACGGATGACGGTGTGCACCACATCCCACAAGGAATCCAGTCCAGGAATCTTGTCGGCAAAAAATTCCACGAACACCATGAAGCCGCTGGCGCCCAGCACCACCGGGTGTGCCAGCAGGTGCAGGCCTTGCGGCAACTGCACCCAGCCCAGAAAGCCGGCCAGGCCGGTCAGCAGCACCACCAGATAGAGCCGCACCCCGCTGGCCCAGCCGAGCGCACCGGCCAGGGCAATCAGTTGGGCGGTGTCCAGGGCCGCCATCAGCTGATCCAGGCCGGCTTGCGTTTCTGCAAAAACGACTGGACGCCCTCACGTCCCTCGGGGCTGACGCGAATGTCGGCAATGCCTTCGACGGTCATCTGGATCAGCGATGGTGTGATTTCATGATCGGCCACATCCTGCACCAGCTTTTTGCACAGCTTCATGGCTTCAGGGCCAGCATTGACCAGCGTTTTCGCGAGTTCCGCGACCTTGCCATCCAGTTCGGCCGCGTTCACCACCTCATGCACAAAGCCGATACGCAAGGCCTCAAGCGCATCGAAACGCTCGGCGGTCAGAAAGTAGCGGTGCGCCGCACGCGCACCCATGGCGCGGATCACATACGGGCTGATGGTTGCCGGAATCAGGCCCAGCTTCACTTCGCTGAGGCAATAACCCGCCGTGTCCACCGACACGGCCATGTCACAGGCGGCCACCAGGCCGGTGCCGCCGGCATACACATCCCCCTGCACTTTGGCAATTGTCGGTTTGGGGCAGGCGTAAACCACACGCAGCATCTCGGCCAGCGCACTGGCGTCCGCGACGTTTTCGTCGCGCGTGTAGTCGGCCATGCGTTTCATCCAGTTCAGGTCGGCGCCCGCACAGAACGCGGTGCCATTCCCGGCCAGCACGATGCAGCGGACCTCCTCACGTTTGCCCAGCTCGGTGAAAACCGCAGTCAATTCGGCGATCACCTCGTCGTTGAAGGCGTTGCGCACTTCCGGTCGATTCAGGGTGACGGTCGAAACGCCGCCGCCAAAGCTCAGTTCAAGGTGTTTCATGGCCGTCTTCCCTTCAATACCGCTTGGCGACTTCTTCGAGCATCACCTCGGTCGCGCCGCCTCCAATCGCCAGCACGCGCGCATCGCGCCACAGGCGCTCAATCGCGGTTTCGCGGATGAAACCCATGCCGCCGTGGAACTGCTGGCAGGTCAACACCACCTCGTTGACCAGCTCGCCGGTCAGCGCTTTCAGCATCGACACGTCCTGCACGATGTCATGGCCCTCGGTCACGCGCCAGGCGCAGTGGTACATGAAGGCGCGTGCGGCGCGTGTCTTGGCATCCAGCATGGCCAGGCGCTGGCGAATCACCTGCTGGTCCCACAGCGGGCCGCCGAAAGCCTGGCGCTGGCGCACGTAGTCCAGCGTGAGTTTGAGCGCCTGCTGGCAGTGGCCGACGGCCATCGCACCCAGCGCGATACGTTCGGTCTGGAAGTTTTTCATGACCGAATAAAAACCCTTGCCCTCCTCGCCCAGCAGATTCCAGGCGGGGATGCGCACGTTGTCGAAGATCAGCTCGGCCGTGTCGGACGACAGCCAGCCGGTTTTCTTCAGCGCGCGGCCAACCGTGAAACCCGGTGTGCCTTTTTCGACGATGAACATCGAGATGTCGCGCTTGCCCGGCCCGGTCTTGGCCGCGACGAAGTACAGGTCGGCATGGACACCGTTGGTGATGAACATCTTGGTGCCGTTGAGCACCCACTCATCGCCATCTTTTTTGGCGGTGCTGCGGATGCCCGCCACGTCCGAGCCCGCGCCGGGCTCGGTGATGCCGACCGCGGTGATCAGCTCACCGGCAATCACCTTCTTCATGTATTTGTCCTTTTGCGCCGCATTGCCCGCGTGGTGCAGATGCGGGCTGGCCATGTCGGTGTGGACCAGCACGGTGATGATGAAGCCGGCAAAGGTCGATTGCGACAAGGCTTCAGCAAACACCAGGTTGGTCATGGCGTCACTGTCAGCGCCGCCGTATTTTTCTTCGTACATCAGGCCGAAGAAGCCGGCCTGGCCCATGCGCTTGAGGACTTCGCGTGGGACGAAGCCCTGCTCTTCCCAGGCGGCGGCATGCGGCTCGACCTCTTTGGCGATGAAGCGGCCGATCTGGTCGCGCAGGGATTCGTATTCGGGCGTGTCGTAGATGGAAGCGTTGGACATGAAAACCTTGTTCTAAAAAAATTGCTATTTCCCCACCTGCTGACCGGTGGACTTGTCTCCTGCCCGTTCGGCCTGAGCTTGTCGAAGGCGTTTCGACAGACTCAACGCGAACGGGGGGTATGGGCTCGGCATCCGTGCCTCACATGCGGAAGACGCCGAATTTCGGCTCGGGAATCGGTGCATTCAAGCTGGTGCGCAGGCCCAGCGCCAGCACGCGGCGCGTGTCGGCCGGGTCGATCACCCCGTCATCCCAGAGCCGGGCACTGGAGTAATACGGGTGCGACTGGTGCTCGAACTGGTCCAACATCGGCTGCTTGAAGGCTTTTTCTTCCTCGGCGCTCCAGCTGCCGCCCTTGGCCTCGATGGCGTCGCGCCGCACCGTGGCCAGCACCGATGAGGCCTGCTCGCCGCCCATGACGCAGATGCGCGCGTTGGGCCACATCCACAAAAAGCGCGGGCTGTAGGCGCGTCCACACATGCCGTAGTTGCCGGCGCCGAAGCTGCCGCCGATGATGATGGTGAACTTGGGCACCTGGGCGGTGGCCACGGCCATCACCATCTTCGCGCCGTGGCGCGCAATGCCTTCGGCCTCGTACTTGCGGCCGACCATGAAGCCGGTGATGTTCTGCAGAAACACCAGCGGGATCTTGCGCTGGCAGCACAGCTCGATGAAGTGCGCGCCCTTTTGTGCCGACTCGCTGAACAAAATGCCGTTGTTGGCGATAATGCCGACCGGCATGCCTTCAATGTGCGCAAAGCCCGTCACCAGCGTGGCGCCAAAGCGCGCCTTGAACTCGTCGAACTCGCTGCCGTCGACGATGCGGGCGATGATTTCGCGCACGTCGTACGGCTTTCGGGTGTCGGTGGGCACCACCCCATAAATCTCGTCTGCTGCAAATTCAGGAGCACATGGCGCACGGCTGACGGGGGCTGCAAGCTCTTTTTGCTTGTATTTCGCATTCAGGTTGCCGACCGCGGCGCGCGCCAGCGCCAGCGCGTGCGCGTCGTTCTGCGCCAGGTAGTCGGCCACGCCGGACAGCCGGGTGTGCACGTCGCCACCGCCCAGATCTTCGGCAGTGACGATCTCGCCGGTCGCCGCCTTGACCAGCGGCGGGCCGCCCAGAAAGATGGTGCCCTGTTCCTTGACGATGATGGTCTCGTCGCTCATGGCCGGCACGTAGGCGCCGCCTGCCGTGCAACTGCCCATGACCACGGCGATCTGCGCAATGCCCTGCGCACTCATGTTGGCCTGGTTGTAGAAGATGCGGCCGAAGTGCTCGCGGTCGGGAAACACGTCGTCCTGGTTGGGCAGGTTGGCGCCGCCCGAATCGACCAGGTAAATGCAGGGCAGGCGGTTTTGCTGCGCCACTTCCTGCGCGCGCAGGTGTTTCTTGACCGTCATCGGGTAATAGGTGCCGCCTTTCACCGTCGCGTCGTTGCAGACGATCATGCAGTCCACGCCGTTGACGCGGCCAATGCCGGTTATCACCCCGGCGCAGGGCGCGCTGTCGCTGCCGTCGCGGTCCGGATACATGGCCAGCGCCGCCAGCGGCGCCAGTTCGAGGAAGGGCGTACCCGGGTCCAGCAGCATCTGCACCCGTTCGCGCGGCGGGAGCTTGCCGCGCGCCACGTGTTTGGCGCGGGCGGCTTCACCGCCGCCGGCCGCGGCTTTGGCCACCTGCAGCTTCAGGTCGTCCACCAGCGCACGCATGGCGGCCGCATTGGCCTGGAAGTCGGCCGAGCGGGCGTTGAGTTTGGTTTCCAGAACGGGCATGTGTCTCCTCTGTTCAATCGTATGGCGTGCTGCGGCTCATTCACCGTTCGGGCTGAGCCTGTCGAAGCCAGCCGAGCATCCTGAGCCCGACGAAGGATCGAAGCCGGCCGCGCATCCTGAGCTCGACGAAGGTGCGAACGCACACCTTAACGCCAAACGTGCCAGCTTAGGCCCAAAACCCGGTCCGCGGATGCCACGAAAGTTGCAAATCGTGCCAGCCTGCGAGAAACTCCCATCATGACCGCCTACCGTCTGGCAAACCCCACCTCCGCTCCCCCGGCGGCCACACCTATGGCTTTTGCAAGGGTGATTGCGGGCGCCTACGCGCTGTATGGCCAGAGCCCGCTTGCAGCGTTGAAACTGGCACAGATCACGCCATCTCAATTGCAACAGGCCAAAGCCCGCATCACAGCCCGCCAAATGGAAATCCTGTCCGGCGCCGCCATGCAGGAACTGGACGACGAAGCGCTGGGCGCCTTCAGCCGCCGGCTGCCCTGGGGCAGCTACGGCATGCTGGCGCGGGCCTCCCTGAGTGCGCCCACCCTGGGCGTGGCGCTCAAGCGCTGGTGCCGCCACCACGGGCTGCTGGCCGACGACATCCAGCTCAAGCTGCTGACCACCGGCGACAGTGCCACGATCCAGATCGAGGAGCGCGCCGACCTGGGCCGCCACAGTGCTGCGGCCCGGGAGTTTTGCCTGGTGCACGTGCTGCGGAACATTCACGGCCTGGCCTGCTGGTACATCGACTCGCGCATTCCGCTGCAAGGGGCGCGCTTTCCCTTTGCCGCGCCGCCCCATGCCGACGCCTATGCGCTGATGTTTCCCGGCACGCTGCAGTTCGCCCCTTCGACAAGCTCAGGACAGGTCGCTTCGACGGGCTCAGGGCAAGCGGCCATCCGTTTTGACGCACGTTACCTGGCACTGCCACTGCGCCGCGATGAAAAGGCCCTGCAGCAAATGCTGCAGCGCGCCCTGCCGCTCACGGTGCTGCAATACCGGCGCGACCGTCTGCTGGTGCAGCAGGTGCGCCAAGCCTTGACCGCCTGGCCGGCGCAGACACAAAACGCCGCCGGCGTGGCGAACCTGCTCAACATCTCGGCGCGCACGCTGCACCGGCAACTGAAAGAAGAAGGCGCATCTCTGCAGTCGCTGAAAGACGAGGTGCGGTTTGAACGCGCGAAGGACCTGCTGCACCGCACCGGCCAACCCATCAAGCAGGTGGCCAGCGCCGCGGGCTTTCGCAATGAAAAGAGTTTTACCCGTGCTTTCCGCGCGTGGTCAGGGCTGAGCCCCGGCGAGTTCCGCAAGGACCTGCCGGGTCTTTAGGAAAAACCGCCTCAGTTTTTTGCCGCAGCCTGCCGCGCCGGCCGGCGCACGGCCCTGACCTTGCCGCTGCTGCCGCCGCCGCAATAAAACTGCCCGGCGCCATCCGACTCCAGCCCCGAGACAAACATGCCGGCCGGCATGTCCAGCGCTTCCAGGGTTTCGCCGGTGCGCGCATCCACGCGACGCAGCTCGCTTTCGTCGGCTTCCCAGGTCGCGTGCCAGAGTTCGCCGTCCACCCAACTCACGCCGGTGACAAAACGGTTGGACTCGATGGTGCGCAGCACCGCACCGGTGGCCGGGTCCAGCTGCAGGATCTGGCGCTTCTGGAACTGCCCCACCCACAAGGTGCCCTCGGCCCACGCCAGGCCCGCGCCGCCGCCTGGCAGCGCAATCGTGTGCAGCACCTGGCCGGTGGCGGGGTCCAGCTTTTCGATGCGGTCCTCCGCCACCTGGTAAAGATGCTGGCCGTCGAACGCTGTGCCGGCATGGCCGGCCGCGTTGATGGAACGCACGGTGTCGCCGCTCGCTGGGTCCATAGCACTGAGCTTTTCGCCGGACGCAAACCAGACGTGTCGCCCGTCCCAGGTCACGCCATTGATTTTCTCGACGCCGGGGAAGGGACCGTATTCACGAACGATGTGGGCTTTGGATTTTTTCATGCCTGCATCCTACTCACCGGGCAGCGAAGCCGGGAGTAACAAGCTTGTCGTGAATCCCGTCACGATGGGCACACCCATCCAGCGCCGCGCGCGCCCCTGCCCCAGCCTCTGCACCTTGCCCGCCTGCAGCAGCGCTTCCAGTGCGCGTTGCACCGTGCGCTGGCTGTCGCCCAGGGCCAGCGCCAGATCCGAGCTGGCCCACGACTCGCCGTCCGACAGCAGGGCCAGCACCTCGCCGTGCGCGCCTTCCAGCGGCCGCGCCAGCACCACCAGGCCCGCCGCCGCGCGCTGCGGGAACACGTCGTCGCCGCCCGCGATGCCGACCAA
>CBFGNA010000080.1:0-8509 GCA_965650045.1 uncultured Polaromonas sp. | reverse complement strand
AACTGCCATCGCAGCGAGCAGGTGCCACGGTGCGCTGCACCGTCTTCATTTCCTCAACCAGGATCAAGCCAAGATCGCGGCAAATTTCAATCAAGATGATGCCCTGATGAATGACCCAGAGATTCAGGCAGCGGCCGAAGCAGCCATAGAACGCATGCAGGCTAGATCGGCAATGCCGGCAAAATAAAACACTAGGCGAGGGGCCGGCCTTGCAGCCGGGGGGAATGAGAGACCATACCGACTGCAGATACTGGAAGTACGACACGCATCCAGACCGTAACACCTTGCTGCCCATGCGCTGCAAGGAGTTAACCGACGCAGTTCCGGACGCCGGTGAAGACTTACCAGCTTCCCCATTCGACACGAGGGCTGACCACGCATACATGTTTGCAGGTATGGCGCCGGCTAGCTGTGGGTGCATTCTGGGCAACTATCGTGGCACCCGCGATTGTCCCGACCTTGTCAACTGCAGAGTCCAGATCCTTGAGGACCCCAATGTTGGCCTGGAGCCGCGCTTCGTACATTCCGCCATGCTGGAGTTTGAAGAGCAAAGCATCCGGGATATGACGGCCTATCTCGTATGGGCAAATGGCGACGGTAGCGGAGAGTCGCCGGTGAACAAGATACGAAAATTTGGGGTGGTTGCTGCACACATCTTCGAGCGATTTCTGACCATTCATCCTTATATTGATGGCAATGGGCACTGTGCGCGATTGATGTTATGCAAGCTGATGGCTGTTGCGGGCTTCCCGGCCAGACAATGGGATATTGACCAGAAGTTTCCGATTTATCAGGAAATACGGATCCATCGGACGGGGCAGCGTGGCCAGCTAATGCAGAAATTGACCAAGCACATCCTGTCGGTCATTTAACAACTCAAGCATCAAACTGAGTCTGAGGTAAATCTGTATTTGGCCCAGGTCGCGGTCATGCACCCCCCCGCAAGAAAGGGTTGATGCGGTCAGGGCGCTGAATGTGAAGGCTACACTCCGGCCATGAATCCCGCCGCCGTCCCCTTGCCCAGCGCCAGCCCGCATGTCGAGCCGGACATCGTGGCGCGCGACGATTGGGTGGAGACGCGGCTGATGCGCAGCTTCATGCGCAATGGCCGCCCGGCGCTGCATTCCGCCAGCATGGTGATCCCGGTGATGGTGGCCATTCTTTACGGTGACGTGAACCACTGGGCCTTGTTGTGCTGGGCCGTCGCGGCCATCGTGATGACGCTGGTGCGTTACCGGGTCATCAGCATTTACTACCAGCAATATGCCGGCGCGGGCGCCATGCAACTGCGCCAGTTCATGTCGCGCTACAGCTGGACGTGGACGGTGAGTGCGGCGATCTGGGGTGCCTCCATGTTTCTTCATTTCCGCAAGGCGCCAGTGTATGACCAGTTCATCGGCCTGTTGATCCTGGCGGGGATGGCGGGCTTTGCCGTCGGCGCCTTTTCCGCGTCGCAGCGCTGCTTTCTGGGTTACATCAACGGGCTGGCTTACAGCACCATCGCCGCGGTGATCTACAGCGTGGGGCTGGAGCGGCCGTTCATCGGCACGGTGCAGACCTACAGCCTTGTGGTCCTGGTGTTGATTTATTGGGCGGCGGTCCGTTCGGCGGGCAAGCGCTTTCACAGAGGCCAGCGCAAGACGCTGGAACTCCAGTACGCCAACGCTACCCTGATTGCCTCCCTGACCGAAAAAACCCGCGTGGCGCTGGAAGCGGTGCAGACCAAGGACCGCTTTATTGCCAGCGCGGCCCATGATTTGCGCCAGCCGGTACACGCGCTGGGCCTGTATGCGGACTGGCTGCAGTCCGAGCCTGAACTGGTGGCCCAGATCACCCCGAAAATTGTCCAGTCCACGCAGGCGGTCAACGAGCTGTTCAATTCACTGTTTGATTTGGTCAGGCTGGACTCGGAAGCGGCCGACGTGAACTGGCAGGAGGTTGACCTGGCCGCGCTGGTGGGTGAACTGGAACTGCAGTACACCCCGCTGGCTCAGGAAAAAGGCCTGGTGCTGCGCACCCGCGTGCTTGCGGGCGTGGCGCGTTCAGACGCCGTCCTGCTCAAGCGGCTGCTGGGCAATTTGCTGTCCAACGCGGTGCGCCACACCGTGCAGGGGGGCGTCTTGCTGGCGGTGCGCCATGGGGCTCAAGGCCCGCGCATTGAAATCTGGGACACCGGTGTTGGTGTGGCGCCCGAGCACCAGCAGGCGATTTTCCAGGAGTTCTACCGTGTGGCCATCCACAACGGGACCGAGGAAGGATTCGGTCTGGGGCTGGCCATCGTCGCGCGCCTGTGCCACACGCTGAAGCACCGCCTGACCATGCACTCGCGACCCGGGCGGGGCACGGTGTTCAAGCTTTATCTGGAGTCGCTGGGCAGCGGCGGGGTGAGTTTTGCGGAACTGGAGCCCGGCAACGCGCAGGGCGGCGCTTAAAGCAGGCCTTGCGTGCGGGCGAGGTGGCTGGCCTGGGAGCGGCTTTTGACATTGAGCCTGCGAAACAGCCGCCACAGATGCACCTTGACGGTGTGTTCGCTGATCTGCAATTCGGCGGCGATGTCGCGGTTGCTCATGCCCTTGTCCAGCATGACCAGCAATTGTTTCTGGCGCTTGGACAGTTTCTCGGGCTCGGTGCCGCCTTCCGCGTCAGCGCCGTCGTCAAGAAAGGTCTTCAGTACCTTGGAAATTTCGGTCGCACCGGCCGATTTTTCAATATAGATGTCGGCGCCGGCTTCGAGCGACAGCTCCTGGTAGTCCTGCGCCGGCGCCGCCGACAACACGACGATGGGCACTTCGGGAAACTGGTGGCGCAACTCGCGCACACCCGACACACCATGGGTATCCGGCAGCTTGAGATCCAGGCAAACCACATCGGGAACACCGTGCTGTTCAACGGCCGGACCAATCGCGGCCAGACGGTCCAGCTCAATGATGGTGGCTTTGGTGTGCAGACGGCGAACCAGCATCACCACGGCTTCGCGCATGAGGGGATGGTCGTCAATGACAAAAATACGCATGGGGCTGGTGGTGATTTGTGAGGGGATGTGATTTGTGCCGGAAAAAGTAAGCATACCCGCTGCATGTCAAGTTGATGCATGAACTATAAATATTAAGTTCGGAATTAATCCACGCTTCAATAACATTAAAAAACGTTGTAGTACTTAAAGGTTCTTGATCCTCCAATCAAGCGTCGGCGCTGGCCAACAGCTGTAGTGCTGCAGTGATGGCTTCGTTGCTCACATCCGGCACTGGCTGGAGCTTTGGACCTAGAGAGGGCAGTGCGGCAGCCCCTTCGGCCTGCAACAAGGCGATCACTTGGCCGGCCTCCCGCGGCGAAACGAAGCCGTGGCTCTGAAGCAACAGCCGGCCCTGTGGATCCACCAGCTTGAAGTGAAATTTGCCGTCGGCCTCTCGGTACTGCTTGAAAACCGGCATGCCGGTTTTCTCTGCTTTGGTGGTGGCCGCGGGCCGGGGCGCGGTCACAAGCTTGCGCAGGCCCACGGCCTGGCGCAATTCAGCGATGAACGGCGTTGCCAGCATGCGGGCCTTGGCGGCACCAGCAAAAAGCGTGGCCT
The DNA here is from genome assembly GCA_965650045.1 of uncultured Polaromonas sp. Classification (GTDB taxonomy): domain Bacteria; phylum Pseudomonadota; class Gammaproteobacteria; order Burkholderiales; family Burkholderiaceae_C; genus Polaromonas. The sequence goes on along the minus strand of CBFGNA010000080.1, from coordinate 4,938 downwards.
CGATTTTTGCGGGGTCGTCCATCAGTGCCCGGTAGCGTTCACGCATGGGCGCGACTTCCCGGTCGATGCGTTCAAACAGCAGCTGTTTGGCATCGCCCCAGCTCACGCCTTCGGCAAAGGACTGGCGCAACGCAGCGGTTTCGTCCTCGCTGGCGAACGCCTGGTAGATCTGGAACAGCGCCGAGCCTTCGGTGTCCTTGGGCTCGCCGGGTGCGCGTGAATCGGTGACGATGCCGGCGATCATTTTTTTGAGCTGCTCGCGTGGCGTGAACAGCGGAATGGTGTTGTCGTAGCTCTTGCTCATCTTGCGCCCGTCCAGGCCCGGCAGCAGAGCCACCGATTCCTCGATCAGCGCTTGCGGCAGCACGAAGTGTTCACCGTACAGGTGGTTGAAACGCTGCGCCATGTCGCGCGCCATTTCGATGTGCTGGATCTGGTCACGTCCGACCGGCACGTGGTGGGCCTTGAACATCAGGATGTCGGCGCCCATGAGCACCGGGTACATGAAGAGGCCCGCACTCACATCGGCATCCGGGTCGTTGCCTGCTGCGTTGTTTTTGTCCACCGAGGCCTTGTAGGCATGCGCGCGGTTGAGCACGCCTTTGGCGGTCACGCAAGTCAGCAGCCAGGTCAGTTCGGGGATTTCGGGGATGTCCGACTGGCGGTAAAAGGTCACGCGCTCCGGATCCAGCCCGGCAGCCAGCCAGCTCGCGGCAATCTCCAGCGTGGATTGCTGGATGCGTGCCGGCTCGTCGCACTTGATCAGCGCGTGGTAGTCGGCAAGGAAATAAAAGCTTTCAGCGCCGGCGCCGGTGCTGGCGGCCACGGAAGGGCGGATGGAACCGACGTAGTTGCCCAGGTGCGGCGTGCCGGTGGTGGTGATGCCGGTGAGGAAGCGCTGCGGCGCGGCGTTTTGTTTGTTTGTCATGGGAGTCATCGAACCAGCATGGCCAGCGGCGTCAACACGATTTCAAGCAGGGAATAGGACAGGGTCATCAAGGGGCGCATCCACCAGTTGGTCAGCACGCCGGCAATCACCAGCGCCATGACCACAAAAAAGCCCCAGGGCTCGATGCGCGAAACGAACTCGGCCTGGCGCCATGGCAGCAGGCCCACCAGCACGCGCCCGCCGTCCAGCGGCGGCAGGGGAAACAGGTTGAAGACCATCATCACGATGTTGACCAGAATCCCGGCCTGGCACATCTTGATGAAAAAGGGCTCGCTCACGCCAGCGCCCTGCAACAGGTAAAACGCGATCCCCCACAGCACCGCCTGGATCAGGTTGGCGCCCGGGCCGGCCAGCGCCACCCAGATCATGTCGCGCTTGGGGTTGCGCAGATTGCCAAAGCGCACCGGCACCGGCTTGGCATAACCAAACAGGAAGGCGCCCGAGGTCGCGAAGTAAAGCAGCAAGGGCATCAGGATGGTGCCCAGCGGGTCGATGTGTTTGACGGGATTGAGGGTCACACGGCCCAGTGTCCAGGCGGTGTTGTCACCGAAGTAGCGAGCCACATAGCCATGCGCCGCTTCATGGACGGTGATGGCGAAGAGCACCGGGAGCGCATAGATGGCGACGGTTTGAATCAGGTTGGCAAAGTCCATCTGTGGATTATCGCCCGCACGCTGCACTGACCCCGAGTGGGGATATCCAGACCGGCCGCGGCCGCAGGCGCAGCAGCACCCTGGGGGCAAAACTGCTCACAGCGAACGAGGAGGCTTTACAGGCCGAGTGCCGCGAGTTCGCCGCGCCCTTGCCGCACCACGACCGGCTCGCCGCCCTGGCCCATGTCGGTCAGGTCAATCACGGTGGTCGGCTCCAGCGGGCAGGCGCCGGCGTCGATCACGGCAGCGAGTTCGTGTTCAAGCTGATCGCGAATTTCCTGCGCGTCGTTCAGTGGTTCGGTCTGCCCGCGCGGGATCAGGGTGGTCGCCAGCAACGGCGCGCCGTGGATCTCGAGCAGGCATTGCAGCGTCTTGTGCTCAGGCACGCGCAGGCCGATGGTCTTGCGGGACGGATGGCTCAGGCGACGGGGCACTTCCTTGCTGGCTTCCAGGATGAAGGTATACGGCCCCGGCGTGGCCGCCTTGACCAGGCGAAACTGCTTGTTGTCCACGCGCGCGTAGTTGGCCAGTTCGCTGAGGTCGCGGCACAGCAGCGTCAGGTGGTGTTTGTCGTCCACGCCGCGGATACGCCGCAGGTGGTCCGCTGCGGTTTTGTCGTCCAGGTGGCAGACCAGGGCATAGCTGGAATCTGTGGGAACGGCCAGAATGGCCCCGCGCTCCAGCAGCGCCACGGCCTGGCGGAGCAGGCGGACCTGCGGGTTGTCGGGATGGATGTCGAAAAACTGGGCCATGGGTGGGTTTCAGCGGATTCAGGATTCTGCGGGCAGCACGCTGAATTCCTTGAGGGCGCGGCTTTCACGCGCTGTCAGCCAGGCGCCCGCCGCGCCACACACGGCAATCATCAGCATGCCCATCATGGACCAGGCGTCCGGCACATGGGAGAACACGATCCAGCCGCCTATCATCGCAAAGGCGATCTGGGCATACAGGTAGGGCGTGAGGGTGGCGGCGGGCGCCCGCATATAGCCCAGGATCAGCATGAAATGCCCGACCGTGGCGGCCACCCCCATCAGCACCATCCAGCCCCACAGCGACCAGGAGGGCAGTGCGGTCCAGACAAAAGGCAGCGCCACCGCGGCCAGCAGCGTACCGACCCAGCCGGTGTACAGGTGCATGGTGATCGGGTCTTCGGTGCGCGCCAGCTTGCTGGTCAGCACCTGGAAGCCGGTGTTGGTGGCCACCATGCCCAGCGGCAGCAGCAGCGACCAGGTGAAGGATTCACTGCCCGGCCGGATGATGATCAGCGTGCCGACAAAACCGCCCAGCACCAGCGACCAGCGCAGCGCGGAAACCTTCTCGCCCAGCGCGGTGGCAGCCAGCAGCGTGATGAGCAGCGGCACGATGGCTCCGATGGCCGTGAACTCGGCCACCGGCAGGTATTTGAGGCTCAGGAAGGCGAACAGGCTGCTCATGAGCAGCAGCAGTCCACGCAGGCACTGGAACTTCGGATGGGCCGTGCGCAGAATGCCCAGCCCGCGCAACGGCAGCACCACCGCGGTGGTGGCCACGGCCTGAAAGAAATAGCGGAACCACAGCGCCATCAGCAGCGGCACGCTGGCACTGACAAACTTGGTGGTGGTGTCCAGCGTCGCAAAACAGGCGACAGCGGCAATCACCAGGGCAATGCCTGCCAGGGTTGATGGCGCGCGGCTCACTGGATGCGGTCTTCCAGCAGCGTCCAGACCGGCGTCAGTTCGCCCGGCAGGAAGGGCAGCGTACCGAGGTCGGTATGGCTCTCATCGGGGCTGTGAAAGTCGCTGCCGCGCGAGGCGGCCAGGCCGAACTCCTTCGCGGTCTCCGCGTATTTCACATACTCCTGAGTGGTGTGGCTGCCCGTGACCACCTCGACGCCCTGGCCGCCATGGGCCTTGAACTCGGTGAACAGCGCGTATTCCTCATTCGGGGTGAACTTGTAGCGGCCGGGGTGGGCGATCACCGCCACGCCCCTGGCGCTGGTGATCCAGTCAATCGCATCACGCAGGCTGGCCCAGCGGTGCGGTACGTAGCCCGGTTTGCCTTCGGTCAGGTATTTGCGGAAGACTTCGGACGTTTCCTTGCAGACGCCGGACTCCACCAGAAAACGTGCAAAGTGGGTGCGCGAGATCAGCTCCGGGTTGCCGACAAATTTCAGAGCGCCTTCATAAGCACCCTTGATACCGACCTTGGCCAGGCCCTCCGACATTTCCCTGGCCCGCTCGCCGCGTCCGCCGCGGGTCTGGTACAGGCCCTGTTTCATGGCCGCGTCGTCCGGGTCAAATCCCAGGCCGACGATGTGCACGGTTTCGTTGGCGAAAGTGACGGAAATTTCGGTGCCGGTCAGGTAGTTCAGGCCCTGGATTTTGGCCGCAGCGGCAGCGCGGTGCTGGCCGCCAATCTCGTCATGGTCGGTCAGTGCCCAGAGTTCGACACCGTTGGCCTTGGCCCGTTCGGCCAGCGCTTCCGGTGTCAGGGTGCCGTCGGACACCACGGAGTGGCAGTGCAGATCGGCGTTCAGGATGTTTTTGGAGATCACCAACCCATTTTAGGCGTTTGGCCTTTTTGCTGCCGCGTGCGCGGGTGTGCCAAGCCCGGCGATGCGACATCGCCTACCATGGCGGTTCTTTCTGCCCCCACCACCGATTTCCACTGGATTTGCCATGATCACCGTGCACCACCTGAACCATTCCCGCTCGCAACGCATTCTCTGGCTGCTGGAGGAACTGGGGCTCGACTATGAGATCAAGCGGTATGAACGCGACCCCCAAACCATGCTGGCACCGGCGTCTCTGCGGGCCGTGCATCCGCTGGGCAAATCGCCGGTGATTACCGACGGGGAGCTGGTCATTGCCGAGTCAGGCGCCATCGTGGAATATCTGATCGACCGGTATGGCGCGGGACGCCTCGCGCCTGCCGCAGGGACTGCGGAGCGGCTGCGTTATACCTATTGGCTGCATTACGCGGAGGGCTCGGCCATGTCGCCCCTGCTGCTCAAACTGGTGTTCGACAAAATCGAAACGGCACCCATGCCGTTTTTTGTGAAGCCGATAGCCAAAGCCATCAGTGGCAAGACCAAGCGCAGTTTCATCGAGCCGCAAATCAGGCAGCACCTCGATTACCTCGAAGCCGAACTGGCGAAAAGCCCCTGGTTCGCGGGTGATGAACTGACCGGCGCAGACATCCAGCTGAGTTTTCCGCTGGAAGCTGCTGCGGCGCGCGGCGGCCTGGATGCGAGCCGGCCGCGCCTGATGGCATTTCTGAAGGCCATCCACGCCCGCCCGGCGTATCAGCGCGCCATAGCGCGGGGTGGCGAGTTTGCCATCCTGACCTGAGGCATTC
>CBFGNA010000079.1:0-8523 GCA_965650045.1 uncultured Polaromonas sp. | reverse complement strand
TGGGGTCGTCGTGTACGTCCACCACAATCTTGTGATCCGGCCCGATCAACTTGAACACCGTGTCCACCTCGCCAATGGTCTCGGCGCGGAGCGGCGCGAGCACCACCCACAAAAGTGCAAACAGGACGACATGGCGGAAGGCAGCGTGGATCTTCATGGACTCTCCTGGTAAAGGCTTGCCCCACTATACCCATGCCTGCTACCCATGCCTGCCATCTCCCACAGACGCTTTGCTGCGCGGTCAACGCCGGGAAGGGAGTAGCATGGCGGCCATCGTCCCGAGCCGACCCAACAAATCGCAAAAACGCATGAATTTCCAACCCAGACTGTGGATCCTGGCCTGCCTGCTGCAGGCTTCGTCCTGGGCCTTCGCCGCCGGCCCTGCAGAAACACCCAGCCATCCCCTCGTCGGGACATGGAGCTGGGTCGTCTTTGGCGGAAGCTGCACGGAGACCTGGCAATTCAGGTCCGGCAAAACAGTGCTCAGCACCAGCGGAGAAGAGGTCACGGAAAAAAGCTACACCATCACCCCTGCGGCCGATGCCAAGGGCTTTTACACGCTGCAGGAAACGGTCAAGCGGGGAAACGGCAAGAAGGATTGCTCCGGGGCAGTCGCGGGTGAGCCTGGCGAATCATCGACGCGGTTTGTTCAATTCAGTCCTGCGCGGGACAAAATGCTGGTGTGCGAAGCGCCGGCGCTGACGGCCTGCTTCGGGCCTTTACGCCGGTTGCCCTGAAGCCGCCAACCCAAACACCACAGGAGAAATCATGCGTACAGCAGGAAAAATTATCGCGGTATTGATGCTGGTGCTGGGTGCCGTCTGGATTCTCCAGGGCTTCAATATCCTGCCCGGCAGCTTCATGACGGGCCAACGCCAGTGGGCGGCCTATGGGGGCTTGCTGTGTGTGGCGGGACTGGTGGTATGGATGGTGTCGCGCAAGGGCTCAGGCACGTCATCACGCCCCTGAGCTCCCGCGAACAGCCCCTGCGTTTGAATCAGGCTTTCAAACCTGTCCGGCCGGCGCACCGGCGCGGCGACGCCGGGTCTGCACCGGCGCGCTCTCGGCCACATCGGCATCGCTGCGCTTGTTCACATAGCTGCGATAAAGCTTGGCCGCCAAACCGGACGTGATGGCAAAAACAATCAGTTTGCGTAGCATCGGTCTGCTCCTCAAAACACGCCGAACAGCATGAGAAGAATGATGACACTGATGGGGACACCGAGTAGCCAGGCGATGATGGGCATTTGTTTTCTCCAGGGTTTGATTTAAGAAGTTTCAAAGATAAAGGCGTCATCACCGGCGGGTTGCCGGAGTTGGCCGAAAGCACGGGTAGGGCCACACCTACACTTCTGCACGGCGCACGCAGCGCCGCGAACAGTCTGTATATTCGCTACACACCCTGGATAAAAACAGCGGCAATGCCATCAATGACACCCATGACATGTCGGCACCGCGCGCAATGATGAAAAAACTCTACAAGTATTTCTTTCGCGGGCTGATCACCGTGCTGCCGGTCGCGCTCACGCTCTACCTGCTCTATATCTTCCTGGCGTGGACTGAAAAACTCACGCTGTGGGTGCTCAGTCCCATCATCGGTGGCTTCTACATCCCCGGCATGGGGCTGCTTTCGGGCGTGCTGATCATCCTGCTGATTGGTTACCTGGTGTCCAAACCGAAGGTGCGCCACCTGTTGGCTTTTGCCGAACTGCCGTTTACCAACCTGCCGGTGGTCAAGAGCATTTACAGCTCGCTCAAGAGCTTTGCGGACTACTTTTCCCCCACGGGCTCACCGGGCGAACAAAGCGTGGTGATCCTGCGCATGCCCGGGCATCCGCTTGAAATTGTGGGACTGGTGACGCGCCGGGGGTTTGCTGATTTGCCTGCAGGCTTCCTGCCGGGAGAACGCGTGGCGGTTTATTTGCCCATGGGCTACATGATTGGTGGCTACACCGTGTTCGTGCCCGCCGAGTGGATTCAACCGATCAACATGTCGGTGGAAGAAGCCATGCGGTCTTCGCTGATCGCCTGGATGGCGCGGCCCGGGTCGGGCACTGAAGGTTCAGGTAGCCGGCAATAAAAAACGGGGCACTGGGCCCCGTTTTTTGTTGTTCAGTGTGACGGGCGCGACGGGCCAGGGCCACGGCCGGCGATATGCCGGAAAGTGATGCGGCCCTTGCTCAGGTCGTAAGGCGAGAGTTCCAGCGACACCTGGTCACCCGCCAGAATGCGGATGTGGTTCTTGCGCATCTTGCCGGAGGTGTAAGCCACCAGCTTGTGACCGTTGTCCAGCGTCACGCGAAAACGCGAGTCGGGCAGCACCTCGTTGACCAGCCCGTGCATTTCAATCAGTTCTTCTTTGGCCATGATGTAACTCCTTGGAAATTGGAAAAAATAGCTGTACGGGTGCGCAGGTTCAGGCGCAAGCAGGGCTTGACCGTTCGCGGATCCAGCCCAGCGCATGCTCGGTAGCGTAATGCAGGGCCGCAGCCGCCGTGTCAAACAGCCCGCTGAAACGCATCACGCGGTCGTGCGTGGCGCTGCCTTGACCGGAGCGGATGGACACCGAAGCAGCGTATTGGCCTTCGCCATGGGGCTTGGCCAGCGGTGAGACAAGGTATTTGCCCACCGAAATGTGGTTGTGATCAATCGTCATAAAAGTCGGTGCCGGGTATGGTTCCCGGCTTGATAAATGGAGAAATAAACGGCTTGCGAGCAAGCCAACGGGTATCCGGTTCTGCCCTGCCGGCCTGGAAGGACCGGGTGGGTGAGCCTTGAATGGGCACCGTTGGGAGAAGTGCTCGTCAGGAAATGAAACAGTGCGGAGAAGGTTCAATGCTGGGATGGCACTGAAAACACTGTCAAATTTCGGTGATTTTCGGGCTCTGAGAAGCGCCGCATTTGAGAAGGAAGCCAGAGGAATGGGACTTCGTTGAAAAAAGCTGATGCGTTACCGAAGCTCTTATTGTAACCGCTACAGCAATTTTCTGCACCTGACCGGCTCAGCGCCTTTACCTGACCGGCGATTGTGGAAAAACACCTACATCGCGCCGCAGCCAGAACGCCCAAACTGAAGGCTCCATGCCGCAACCCTGCGGCGTTTTGGGGCGGTGGCACCCCGGTGCCGCCCCGGACCACCGACAAGAAAGGACATCTGCCATGCAAGTGCAAGTCAACACCAACAACAGCATCGAAGGCCGTGAGGCGCTGGAGCGCTGGGCCCAGGCGGAGATCAATCAGACCCTGGAGCGATTCAGCCATGAGGTCACACGTGTGGAAGTTCACCTGAGTGATGAAAACAGCGGAAAAGCCGGCGCGGCCGACAAACGCTGCCTGATGGAGGCCCGGCTGGCCAACCACCCGCCCGTCGCCGTGACGCACCACGCAGCAGGCATGGATGAGGCCTTTCGCGGTGCAGAAGGCAAGCTCAAACGTGCGCTGGACAGCACGCTGGACCGGCTCAAACACCACCGCGACCGCGACTCCATCCGCAGGGATGACGCGCTGATTCAGCCGGAGTGAGGTTGGGCCAACCGCTGTTTGCTATTGGTTTTATAGCTGTTCGCCCTTGCTGTACAAGGGCTGGAGACCTGAAAGGCTTGTAACTGGCCCATGCCGCATGCCGCATGCCGCTTGCGCCTGGCCTCAGGCTTCGAATTGGGGGTGCAATTGCCGGATGCGGCTCATGGCCATGCCTGCTGCTGCGGTGCGGGTTTCCACGCCCAGCTTGGCAAACACGCGTTCCAGGTGCTTTTTGACCGTCATCGGACTGGTGCCCAGGATGTCGCCGATATCGCGGTTGATCTTGCCTTTGACCACCCAGTACAGCACCTCGGCTTCACGGGCGGTGAGTTTGAAGCTCAGGCTCATCGCCTGGATCACGGTCTCATCCGACTCTTCGCGCATGATGATCAGCCAGTCGTCATCGCCGGTTTGCTGGTGCAGGCGAAAGGTCAGCCGGCGCGCAGCCGATGCCGCACTTTCGCAGCTGAGGCGCGGTGGCTCGATCTGCCGTTCGGCATCGGCCAGGTTGCGGCGCAGCCAGCTCAGCACGGCGTCTGGCGTCTGGGGTGCGCTGGTGCCGTAATACTGCGAGAGCAGATCGCGCGCCAGCGGGGTTTGCCACATCAGTTTGCCGTCACTCACCCGCACCGTGATGGTGGCGTAGCCGAAGGCATCCAGCGCATTGCGCGCCTGGCGCTTCTCACGCGCGCTTTGCAGATGCACACCGATGCGTGCCAGCACTTCCTTGGGCTTGATCGGTTTGGTCACATAGTCCACGCCGCCGGAATCGAGCGCCGCGACCAGGTATTCGGTTTCGGTCAGGCCGGTCATGAAGATGATGGGAATATGCGCCGTGCGGGCATCGGCCTTGAGCCGTTTGGCGACCTCGAAGCCGTCCATGCCGGGCATCATGGCGTCGAGCAACACAATGTCGGGCAAAGCCTGCACAGCGCGCTGCAGCGCCGCCTCGCCGTGCGTGGCGACCAGCACGGTGAAGCCCGACTCGTCCAGCGCATCGTGCAGCACCGACAGGTTGTCGGGCACGTCATCGACGATCAGCACCACATCGCTGTTGGCGCGGTCCAGCGTGTGCGCCAGGCTGCGGTCGTTCATGTCGGCACCTGGCTGAGCTGCTGGCTCATGGTCTCGAACTGGAACTGGCGCGCCAGGCCGCGCATCTCGGCGGCAAACGCTGCGCTTTGTGGTTGTGACTTTTCGATCTCGTCGAGCGTGTTCATGATGCCGCGAAAGTAACCGAGGTTGACCACCTCGCGCAAGGCGTCGAGCTGCGCGGCAGGCGGGTACACCAGAGGCAACGCCGCCTGCGCCGGCACGGCCGCGGCTGGCACGGGTGCTTCCAGCCAGACCAGCTGCAAACGCCGCTCCAGCCAGTCCAGCAATTCGCTGTGGCGCACCGGCTTGAGGATGAAGTCTTCCAGACGGATGCCGACATCGTTGTCCAGGCCTTTGTCGAAGGCATTCGCGGAAACAATAGCGAAATGGGCCCCCACGCTGTTCACGTCGTGTAATGCGCGAGGCCTTGCAGGCCGCCGCTCGCCAGAGGCTTCGCTTCTGTCGCCTGTCCCAACCTGCTCAAGCAGGTTGGGAGCCTCAGGCTCCAGCCCCTCGGGGGCAATGCTTTGCTGGGGCGGCCCGGCGGCGGGGCGCTGCTCAGCCTGTTCAAGCGCACGCACACGGCGCAGCGTCTCCCAGCCATCGATGCCCGGCATCGCCAGGTCCATCAGGATCACTTCGGGCCGGTAGCCGGCGGCCAGCAAATCCAGGCAGTCGTGGCCGCTGGCGGCGGTGCGTATCTCGAAGCCCAGTGGCTCCAGCACATTGACCAGCAGCTCGCGGTCGGCCTCCTCGTTGTCCACCACCAGCACGCGCCGGCGCGGCCCCGCATAGCCGAGCCGTGTCTTGTGCGCGCGCGAGGACGGCACCGGCAGCGCTGCGCCGGGCGCCACACGCACCTCGGGCAAGAACAGCTTGATACGAAACACCGAGCCCACGTCCGGTGTGCTGGCCACCGTGAGTTCGCCACCCATCAGGTCGGTCAGCATCTTGGCAATCGTCAGGCCCAGACCCGCGCCGGGTGCGGCCTGGCCCGGCGTCGAGGCGCGCGTAAAGGGCTCGAAGATGCGTTCGATTTCCTGCGCCGACAAGCCCGGGCCGGTGTCCTCGATCTCGATGCTGGCCATCTCGCGGGCATATTTCAGACGCAGGCTGATGCGGCCTTTCGCCGTGAACTTGATGGCATTGCCCAGCAGGTTGATCAGGATTTGCCGCACACGTTTTTCGTCGGCGCGCACCACCACCGGCAAGGTGCCTTCGGACTCGAAGTGAAACTCCAGGCCCTTGGCCTGCGCTTCGAGCTCGAACATGCCGGTGAGTTCGTGCACGAAGTCGGCGAAGTGCATGGGTTTGACATTGAGCGTGAGTTTGCCGCTTTCGATGCGCGCGATGTCCAGCGTGCCCTCAATCAGCGACAGCAGGTGTTCGCCGCCGCGCTTGATCACCCCGACGGCCTGCTGGCGGTGCGGTGGAATCGACGTGTCTTCCCCCATCAGCTGCGCATAACCGAGGATGCTGTTGAGCGGCGTGCGCAGCTCGTGGCTGATGGCGCTGATGTAGCGGCTCTTGGCCTGGTTGGCGAGATCGGCCACACGTTTGGCCTGCTGCAGCGCCTCGTCGGTCTGGCGGTGCGACTCGATTTCCTTCATCAGCAAATGCGTCTGGCGGTTCGATTCTTCCTGCGCCACCTGCCGGCTCTTGTGGGCCAGCACCAGCCACCAGGCCACCAGCCCGGCGATCACCAGCAACGCCATGTAGGCCTTCAAAAAACCCGAACGCAGCGCCGACTCGGACGCGACTTCCAGATCAAGCAAGGCGCGCATTTCCTGGTGGTAGAGCAGGCCAAACACACTGGCCAGCAGCGGCACGATCACCAGCATCAGCAGCAGGAAGTGGCCCAGGCCGGTATCCAGATAGGGCCAGATGCGGCGCGGCAGCAACCAGCGCAGGGTGGCCGACCACTGTGACGACAGGCTGGCCTGCGGCTTGCACAAATCGCCGCAACGCGCGTCCAGCGTGCAGCACAAGGAGCAGATGTGGCCCTGGTAGGCCGGGCAATGCGCCATGTCCGGGCCTTCGTAGTCGCGCTCGCAGATCACACAGCGTTTGAGCGCATAAGGCTTGTCCTTGCCCTGGGCATCGGTTTCGGGCGTTTCAGCCTGGCGTGCAATGTAGTAGCGCCCCTGGGTCGCCCAGGCGATGAGCGGTGAGGTGACAAAAGCCGTGCCGAGTGCGATCAACGCCGAGAACGCCTGCGCCAGCGGGCCGAACAAGCCCAGGTGAGCCGCCACCGACAACACCGACGCCAGCGCCATCGCGCCGACACCGACCGGGTTGATGTCGTAAAGATGCGCGCGCTTGAATTCGATGCCTTTGGGCGACAGGCCCAGCGGCTTGTTGATGACCAGGTCGGCGACGACCGCCATCATCCAGGCGATGGCGATGTTCGAGTACAGGCCCAGCACGTCGCCCAGCGCCTGGAAGACATTCATCTCCATCAGCATGAAGGCGATCAGGGTGTTGAACACCACCCAGACCACGCGGCCTGGGTGGCTGTGCGTCAGGCGCGAGAAAAAGTTGGACCAGGCCAGCGAGCCGGCGTAGGCGTTGGTGACATTGATCTTGAGCTGGGAGATCACCACAAACAGCGCCGTGGCGGCCACCGCCCAGCCGTAATGCGGGAACACGTATTCGTAGGCCGCCAGGTACATCTGGTTCGGGTCCACGGCGCGGTCCAGCGGCACCATGTGCTGGATCGCGAGGTAGGCCAGGAAGGCGCCGCCCAGCATCTTGACCACACCCAGCAACACCCAGCCCGGCCCGCCGACCAGGACGCTGGCCCACCAGCGCCGGGCGGTGGCAGCCGTACGCGCCGGCGTGAAGCGCAGGTAGTCCGCCTGCTCCCCCATCTGGGTGATGAGCGCAATGCCGACGGTCAAAGCAGCACCAAATAAGTGCAGATCAAAGCCAGAGCCTAGGCCTTTTTCACCTTTGTAGTGCGTTATTCCGGTAAAAGCCCCGGGGTCACGCACCAAAACGTACACAAATGGCACCACCAGCATGATCAGCCACAGCGGCTGCGTCCACATCTGCAGGCGGCTGATCACCGACACGCCGTAGGTCACCAGCGGAACCACCACCAGCGCGCAGATCAGGTAGCCCCAGCTTGGCGGGATGCCCAGCGCGAGCTCCAGCGCATACGCCATGACGGCGGCCTCCAGCGCAAAAAAGATGAAGGTGAAGGAGGCGTAGATCAGCGAGGTCAGGGTCGAGCCAATGTAGCCAAAGCCCGCGCCACGCGTCAGCAGGTCCATGTCCACGCCGTAACGCGCGGCATAAATGCTGATCGGCAGGCCTGCCATGAAAATGATCAGCCCGGTGGCGACGATGGCCCAGAAGGCATTGGTGAAGCCGTACTGCACCAGCAAGGTGGCGCCCACCGCTTCCAGGATCAAAAATGAGGCCGCGCCGAAAGCGGTGTTCGCGACCCGCCACTCGGACCACTTGCGAAAACGCTGCGGCGTGAAACGCAGCGCATAGTCCTCCATGGTTTCGCTGGCGACCCAGCTGTTGTAGTCGCGCCTGACCTTGATGATGCGTTGCACCGGCGCTTCGGCCTCAGCGGCGGGCAGCGGCGCAGGCGCCCACGGCGGCACGGCCTGCGTCTGCAGGGGCAGCGGTGCGGCCGGGGTGTCCATGGGTGGGGTTCAATACATGATCAGGCGAAGCTGCAGAAGTGCAGATTCCATGCCACAGAGGGAAACCAGCGGCCGACTCGCGTCAGGCAAGCGATTCCTGTGGCACCATTCTTGCACCCCGGCACACCGAACCCTGCCGCAGCCGCCCCGGAGAAACCATGGAATTGACCCCGAGAGAAAAAGACAAGCTGCTGATCTTCACGGCCGCACTGCTGTCCGAACGCCGCCAGGCCCGCGGCCTGAAACT
>CBFGNA010000078.1:0-8619 GCA_965650045.1 uncultured Polaromonas sp. | reverse complement strand
GCCTTGACAGCACCAGCCGCATGGGCGACAGGCGCATGTCCTTGTGCGTCAGCACGTGCACAAAAGGCGGCACCGCCTGCAGCCGGTCCTGCAGCGCCGCCGGCAATACTGCCAGCAAATCTTCCTCGCTGGCAAACACCGGCAAGCAATACAGCCCGCCCCATATGCCTGCGGTGGGCCGCCGCTCCAGCCAGACCGCGCCGTCATGCCGCTCAACCCACAACAGGCTAAGCGACATGGCGCCGCGCTTGAGTTTGCGGGTCTTGACCGGAAAGCGCTCGGCTGTGCCGCTGGCAAAGCCCATGCACAGCTTTTGCACCGGACACAGCAGGCAGGATGGCTGGCGGCTGGTGCAGAGGGTGGCTCCCAGATCCATGATGCCCTGGGTGTAACGCGGCATGGCTTCCTGCAGCCGGCGGCGCGGCAGCAGTTCGGTCGCGATGCCATGCAGCGCGCGTTCCTGCGCGCTTGAAGCCAGGTCACCAGCGAAGGCAGTCAGCCGCGTCAGCACACGTTTGACGTTGCCGTCGAGGATGGCCACGCGTTCGAAAAAGCAGAAGGAAGCAATCGCCGCCGCGGTCGAAGGCCCGATGCCCGGCAGGGTTTGCAACAAGGCGGCCGTTTTGGGGAACTGCCCGCCATGCAGCCGAACCACGTCCTGCGCGCAGCGGTGCAGATTACGGGCGCGGCTGTAGTAACCCAGCCCACTCCACAGGCCCAACACCTCGTCCGGTGGCGCGGCAGCAAGATCGTTCACTGTGGGAAAGCGCTGCAGAAAGCGCACGTAGTAGTCCAGCACTGTGGCCACCTGCGTCTGCTGCAGCATGATCTCGGACAGCCAGACGCGATAGGGATCACGCGTGTTCTGCCAGGGCAGGCTGTGGCGCCCGTGGTCTTTTTGCCAGCGCACCAGCTGCTCGGCAAACGCCGGTACCAGCGCAGCCACCCGGTCGTCAGCGATGGTTTGCGGTGAAGGCATGCGGGGCGCGCCAACGCCGCGCGTGCGTGTCGGCCCCATCGCGCGCTCAGGCGGCGTGGGTCAGGGCTGCCGCTTCAAGGCCGGCGCCCGAGGCTTGCGGCCCGGCAGGCGCATCGGTCAACTGGGCGGTCAGTTCATCGAGCTTGCCATCGAGCGCCGTGATCGCGTTTTCGTGGCGTTCGATTTCATCGATGCGTTCGTCGAGCCCGGTGGCCGCCTGCTGGATGCGTTCGATCGCCTCGATGCGGCGGCCGAAGTTCTTGCGGCGCTCCTTGAGCTGGGCATCGAGTTGTGAGGCGGCCGACTTGTTCCACAGTTCGACCTCGCCCAGCGCGGTCTCGTACACCACACGCAGGCGCGTGGCCAGCGCACGCACCAACCGGTCCGAAAAATCGGGCTGCGCCAGTTTGAGGATGTTGGCAACACCCAGGTACTGCAGGTGGCTGCGTTCGATCTGTTCCAGGTCGGCCAGAAAGCGCGCCATCTCGGGTTCCTTGGGCGCCTGCAGCGAAAAGCCGAATTCCGAGTTCAGCTGCTTGAAGGAGCCGGCCAGCATGCTCTGGATTTCTGCGCTGGTCTTGCGGGCTTTTTCCAGGCTCTCGCGCAGCCGTCCAAAGGTCTCGCCATAGGCTTTCTTGACACCGAGCTTGATGCCAGGCTGCTTGAGCATTTTGGTCAGCTCGGCCAGTTCAGCCTTGAGTGTGGGTGTTCCCAGCAGGTTGAAAACTTCCCTGAGCAGCTTGAGGTGGATGGACCGCACCGCCTGGATCTTGGCGCCGCTGGTGTTGAACTCGCTGTGTTCCTGCTCGATGCGCGAGCGCATGTGTTTGATCACCGAGGTGTTTTTGCCGCGCAGGCCACGCAACTCGATCATCTGCTCGGCCAGGTCGCGCCGGCGTATGTGGATGACGCGCCCTGCCTCGGCACGCAGCTCGGCAATGCCGGCAGCCACGGCGGAGCGCAGGATTTTCTGCCGCTGACCCATCACGCCCTGGGCCAGCGCCAGCTCCAGCGCGGGCAGGCAACTGGCTTGCAGCAGTTTGTCGTCGGCAGTGACCTTGGCGACCAGCCCTTTTTGTGCAGACACGGGGATCACCTGGGCCGCGGGCAAACCCAGAATGTCGGCCGAGCTGGCGCGCTGCCGGTCGATCTGCGCCTGGATCTGGGCCGGCGTGCTCAGTGCATCCCACAGCGTGTCGATCTTGTTGAGCACCACCAGCCGGGCATCGTTGTCCTCGCCGTCGGTGATCAGGTGTTCGCGCCAGATCGCCAGGTCGGATTTGGTGACGCCGGTGTCGGCCGCCAGAATAAAGACCACGGCATGCGCCTGCGGAATCAGGCTGACGGTCAGCTCGGGCTCGGCGCCAATCGCATTCAGGCCAGGCGTGTCGAGAATCACCAGGCCCTGCTTGAGCAGCGGATGGGCGATGTTGATCAGCGCGTGGCGCCAGCGCGGCACTTCCACCAGCCCCTCGGCATCCGTGCGCGGATTGTCCTGCGGTGCATCGTCGTGCCAGAAACCCAGCGCACGCGCCTCGTCCTGGCTGACATGCCGGACTTCGGCAACTTTTTCCAGCGCCTTGGCCAGCTGGACCGGGTCATTGACATCAAGATCAACGCGCGTCCATTTTTCCGGGACGGCGCGCCACTCCATCAGCGCCTGCGGCTTGAGCCGGGTTTCGATGGGCAGCAGGCGCAGGCAGGGCGGAACCTCGGCGTCGTAACCGAGCTCGGTCGGGCACATGGTGGTGCGGCCTGCGCTGGCCGGCATGATGCGCCGGCCATAACCCGCAAAAAAGATCGCATTGATCAGCTCGGATTTGCCGCGCGAGAATTCGGCCACAAAAGCCACCATGACCTTGTCGGACCGCACCTGCGTTTCCAGGCGCAGCAAACGTTCTTCCACTGCCGCGTTGAGCAGGTCATGGTCTTTGAGCCATTCGGACAACAGCTTGAGCCGCAGCGCAAATTCACGCCGCCAGGCGCCGTGCTGGTCGAATTGTTCGTTAAAGGACATGATGGGCCGTGGACATAGGTCAAACAATATAGCATCGCTCACCCCAAACGGCCATCAATGGCTTTGTGCGGTTTTCAGGGTTTCTGGCAGTTGGCACAAAAAAACGTCGAGCGCTGTCCCTGCCGCATGCTGCGTATGGCCGTGCCGCACACCGTGCAGGGCAGACCGGCCCGGTCGTACACGCGGGCTTCAAGCTGGAAATAACCGCTTTGGCCCTCTGCATTGGAAAAATCCCTGAGCGTGCTGCCCCCTTTGGCCACCGCCTGCGTCAACACCTCCCGAATCGCCGCATGCAGGCGCGCGGCGCGCGGCTTGCTCAGGCGCGCAGCGCGCACCGTGGGCCGGATACCCGCCAGGAAAAGCGCTTCGGACGCATAGATGTTGCCGACACCGACAACAATGTCACCGGCCAGCAGCACCTGCTTGATGGCCGTCTGGCGCAACTGCAGGGCGGCGTGGAAAGCCAGCGCATCGAAACTCTCCCCCAGGGGCTCCACCCCCAGGCGGCCGAGCAGCTTTCGGGCGCTTGCGTCGTCCTCGTGGGGCGCATACACCACGGCGCCGAAGCGGCGTGGGTCATGCAGGCGCAGGCGGCCCGCCGTGGTCTCCATCTCGAAGTGATCATGTTTGCCGGCTGGAGGCAGCGCTGCAGCAAAAACCAGGCTGCCGGACATGCCCAGGTGAATCAGCAGCAGGCCGTCGGTGGTGTCCAGCAGCAGGTACTTGCCGCGCCGGCGCACCTGCTGCACGGTATGGCCGACCAGTTGCGCGGGATCACATCCCAGTGGCCAGCGCAGCGGCTTGCCCAGCTGCAGGCCGAGGATGGTGGCCCCTGCGATGCGGTCGGCAAAACTCAGGCGGGTAACTTCAACTTCGGGCAGTTCAGGCATGGGGATGCGGCAATCATGGGCATGCCCGGCGTGGACACATGGCTTCAATTATCATGGTTCGATGAAACATTTGATCTGCGCCCTGACCGCGCTTTCTGCGCTCTGCCTGGCCGTGCCGGCCGCCCTGGCGCAGGCCGCCCCCGCGGCACCGCCGGCGCTGCCACAAGCCGCACAGCCCGAGGCCCCCGCCGCGGCGCAGGCGCCGCCGGTGCCGTCCAGCCTGGACGGGGAATTGTTTTACCAGTTGCTGATCGGTGAACTCAACACCCGCGCCGGCGAACCTGCCGCCGGCTTTGCGCTGATTCTGGACGCCGCCCGCAAGACCAAAGACCCCCAGCTGTATCAGCGCGCCGCCGACATCGCCTTGCAGTCGCGCTCCGGCGATGCCGCCCTGCAGGCTGCGCAAGCCTGGCGCGACGCGCTGCCGGATTCGCGCGAGGCCAACCGCTATGTGCTGCAAATCCTGATCGCGCTGAACCGCATCACCGAAACCGTGGGGCCGCTGCGCACCGAACTCAAGCTCGCGCCATTGCCCGAGCAGGCGCAGGTCATTGCCACGCTGCCGCGCCTGTACGCACGCGCGTCCGACAAAAAGCTGGCCGCCAGCGTGCTGGAGCAAGCCCTGGCCGACCAGCTCGCCGCCCCGGCCACCGGCGCCGCCGCCTGGACGGCCGTCGGCCGCATGCGGCTGGCAGCCGGCGAGGCGGCAGGCGCACTGGCTGCTGCCGAACGCGCGCAGGCGCTGGAGCCCTCGGCGGAAGCCCCTGCCGTGCTGGCCATCGAGTTGATGGACCCCAAACTGCCCGGCGCCGAGGCGCTGTTGCGCAAATACCTGGAAGGCAACCCCAAGGCCTTGCCGGAAATCCGCATGGCCTATGCACGCAACCTGCTGGATGCGCAGCGTTACGCCGAGGCCAGCGCACAACTGCAGGTCGTCACGCGCGACAAGCCCGATTACCCCGAAGGCTGGCTGGTGCTGGGCTCGCTTCAGTTGCAGGACAACCAGCTCGCCGCGTCGCAGACCTCGCTGCTGCGTTATGTGGAGCTGGCCCAGAAAGGCGAGCCCAACGAGCAGACCACGCGCGGCCTGTCCCAGGCCTATCTGGCGCTGGCCCAACTGGCCGAGAAGCGCCGGGATTTTGCCGGCGCGGAAAGCTGGCTGGCAAAAATTTCCAACTCGCAGGAACTGGTGCAGGCGCAAACCCGCCGCGCCTCGCTGCTGGCCAAACAAGGCCGGCTGGCCGAAGCCCGCCAGTTGATCCGGGCCCTGCCTGAACGCAAGCCCGAGGATGCCCGCATCAAGCTGATGGCCGAAATCGCCCTGCTTCGCGAGCAAAAGGAATACCGAAGCGCCTACGAGCTGCTCGGCAAGGCGGTGGCGCAGTTCCCGGCCGAACCCGAACTGCTTTACGACCAGGCCATGATGGCTGAAAAGCTCGGCTCCCTGGACGAAATGGAACGCCTGCTGCGCCGGCTGGTGCAGGTCAAGCCCGACTATCACCATGCCTACAATGCGCTCGGCTACTCGCTGGCCGAGCGCAACGTCCGCCTGCCCGAGGCCAGGCAGCTGATCCAGAAAGCGCTGGAATTCGCGCCGGACGACCCTTTCATTCAGGACAGTCTGGGCTGGGTGGAGTTCCGCATGGGCAACACGGCCGAAGCCGTGCGCATCTTCGAGGCGGCCTACAAAGCCAAGCCGGACGCTGAAATTGCCGCGCACTACGGCGAAGTCATGTGGAGTCTGGGCCAGCGCGACAAGGCCCTCGCGGTCTGGAAGGAAGGCATGCTGCTGAATCCGGAGAACGACACCCTGCTTGAAACCCTCAAACGCCTGCGCGTACGCCTTTGATGCACCCACCGCCCGGAGCCTTTGCCTTGCCCCTCCTGCCGCGCCTGCGCTGCCTCCTGGCTTCCAGCCTCTTGATTGCTACTTTTTTGATAGCTGGCTGCGCCCACCAGCCGGGGGCTGAAGCCCAAAATGACACTGAAGTTCAGGCCTGGTCGGGGCGCATCAGCCTGCAAGTGCAAAGCGAGCCCGTGCAGGCTTTTTTTGCTGGTTTCGAGCTTCGCGGCAATCCCGACCGCGGGGAGCTGCGCCTGAACACCCCGCTGGGCACCAGCCTGGCGGTGCTCCGGTGGGCCCCCGGGGAGGCCGTGCTCGATTCCGGTGGTCAGGTGCAGCAGTTTGCGTCGGTAGACGCGCTGGTTGAAAAAGCCACCGGTGCCGCCGTCCCCCTGCCGGCCCTGTTCGACTGGCTGGCCGGCAGAAATACCGCGCTCGATGGCTGGACCGCCGATCTCTCACGGCAGGCGGAAGGGCGAATTTCGGCCAGCCGTACAGCGCCCCAACCGCGCACCGACCTGCGTATCGTGCTGGCGCAATGAGCACCCTCCAGGCGATCCACGACGTCGCAGCCCCCGCCAAGCTCAACCTGTTTCTGCACATCACCGGGCGGCGCGCCGACGGGTATCACCTGCTGCAGTCGGCCTTCATGCTGATCGACTGGTGTGACACGCTGCATTTCGAGCTGCGCAGCGACGGGGTGATTCGCCGCCAGGACCTGGCCGCGCCCGGCCAGCCCCTGCCGGCGGAAGACCTGACGGTGCGCGCCGCGCGGGCCTTGCAGCGCGCCAGCGGCACGGCATGGGGCGCCGACATCTGGCTCGAAAAACGCATTCCTTCGCAAGCCGGCATGGGCGGCGGCTCCTCGGACGCCGCCAGTTGCCTGCTGGCACTGCAGCGCCTCTGGGGCGTGAAACTGCCCGCCGGCAAGCTGCAGGACATCGCGCTCGGACTCGGGGCGGATGTGCCCTTTTTCCTGGGCGGCGGCCATGCGTGGGTGGAAGGCATCGGCGAGCAGCTCACGCCGCTGGCCTTGCCTTCGGCCCGTTTTGTGGTCGTGAAACCGCCCGCCGGGCTGCCGACCGATGCGATTTTCCGCGCGCCTGAACTCAAACGTGACACAGAAACTGCTACAATCCAAGGCTTTGCTGCAAACGCCAGCGGCCGCATTTACGGATTCGGCCACAACGACTTGCAGCCAGTTGCGCAGACCCTGTGTCCGCAGGTGGGCCAGTCACTCGACTGGCTTGCCATGCAAGGCCTTGAAGGCCGCATGACTGGCTCGGGAAGTGCGGTTTTTGCGCATATGCCGCATGACATGGAACTGGCAAGCGCCCCTGGCGGCTGGCAGGTCCGAAAGTGCAGCAACCTGGAGGCACATCCTCTGGCCGGTTGGTAAAATAACGGCCATGGCATGTGTCTCCATGAACGATTAAAGGGTTGATTGCAGTTTCTGCAGTTGACCTGTGTAGGGGTGTCGCCAAGTTGGTTAAGGCACCGGATTTTGATTCCGGCATTCGCAGGTTCGACTCCTTCCACCCCTGCCAAAATTCTCAGGGCCCCCAAAGGGCCGTGTTTTCGGGTCCCATGTGGGGCCCGTGTTTTTAGACCCGATGACAAAGGGTCCGTGCTCGCTGACTGTTGAGTGTCTCCGGTCTGTCGGCCTCGGTCACGCCCTTGACGGGCTGGGCCGGACCCGGCGGATCCTGCGGATAAGCCGCCGTGACATGGAATGGGCACAGGGAGCGTCCCTGATTTGATGCTTTTATTGCCGACCTGATTTCAGCCACGATTTCCCCTAGACATCCGCTGGGCCCCACATGCAAACGCACCATCCCGACTTCATGCTTTTCACGGGCAATGCCAATCCGGGCATG
This sequence comes from uncultured Polaromonas sp., assembly GCA_965650045.1. Taxonomy (GTDB): domain Bacteria; phylum Pseudomonadota; class Gammaproteobacteria; order Burkholderiales; family Burkholderiaceae_C; genus Polaromonas. The sequence continues at coordinate 1,013 of CBFGNA010000078.1, read as the reverse complement.
GCTTCCGAAATCGCCCAGCACCTGGGCATTTCGCTGGGTGCGGCCCACGTCGGCCGCTTTTCTGATGGGGAAGTGACGGTCGAGATCCAGCAGAACGTCCGTGCACGTGATGTGTTTGTGGTGCAGTCCACCTGCGCACCGACCAACGAAAACATCATGGAACTGCTGATCATGGTTGATGCGCTCAAGCGTGCATCGGCCGAGCGCATTTCCGCCGTGATCCCTTATTTCGGCTACGCCCGCCAGGACCGCCGCCCGCGTTCCGCCCGCGTGCCCATCAGCGCCAAGGTGGTGGCCAACATGCTGCAGGCCGTCGGTGTGTCGCGCGTGCTGACCATGGACCTGCATGCCGACCAGATCCAGGGCTTCTTCGACATCCCGGTGGACAACATCTATGCCTCGCCGGTGTTGCTGGGTGACTTGCGCCAGAAAAACTACAACGACCTGATGGTGGTGTCGCCCGACGTCGGCGGCGTGGTGCGCGCGCGCGCACTGGCCAAGCAGCTCGGCTGCGACATGGCCATCATCGACAAGCGCCGGCCCAAGGCCAATGTCTCTGAAGTGATGCACGTGATCGGCGACATCGACGGGCGCAACTGCGTGATCATGGACGACATGATCGACACCGCCGGCACGCTGGTGAAGGCGGCCGAGGTCCTGAAGGAGCGCGGCGCGAAGAAAGTCTATGCGTATTGCACGCACGCCATTTTCTCGGGCCCCGCGATCGACCGCATCGCCAAGGGCGGCGCACTGGACGAAGTGGTGGTGACCAACACCATCCCGCTGTCCGACAGCGCGCGCACCTGCAGCTTCGAGTCCGGTCCGTAGATTGCCGCAGCGCCGTTCGAGATCACCAGGTTGAACGTCGGGTAGGTGAGGACCCGCTGCCGGCTGACTTCACCGGGCGGCAGGGACCAACGCGCGATCCAAACGTGGCGCACCAGATCGGCGAGGGCGGGCGCGGCGTCGAAGCGGTCCAGCTTCTGCGAAGTCTTGTAGAGCTCCCAGAAGCC
>CBFGNA010000077.1:0-8653 GCA_965650045.1 uncultured Polaromonas sp. | reverse complement strand
CAGCGCCTCTTTGGCACCGGCCTTGGGTTCGTCGGCAAACGCCATCAGCGCGCGCACCGCATACCGTTCGCCCTGAGCCTGTCGAAGGGTTTCTTCACGCTGCCCGGACTCGGCTTCGACAGGCTCAGCCCGAACGGCCAACTTTTCCACCAGCACGGCCAGCGTGGCGCCTTCGCCCTGCAGGCGCTGCGCGTGCGGCGCCAGCGCGCCCAGGTCCACGCCCAGCTCGTCCATCCAGCGCAGGCTGCCGATCAGGTAGCTGCGCTGCCCGACCTCGCCCTCGCTGCCGCGGCCGGGCACGGCACGCAGGCCATCGGGCGGTGCTACCGTCATGCCGCGCTCCTGCGCGGCGGCCACCACGGCCCGCGCCAGCGGGTGTTCGCTGCCGCTTTGCAAGCTGGCGGCGATGGCCAGCTGTTCTGCCTCGTCGTCGCCGGGGTTCAGCATGAATTCCACCAGCCGCGGCCGACCCATGGTCAGCGTGCCGGTCTTGTCAAAGGCGACGGTATCGACCTTGTGGGCCAGCTCCAGCGCCTGCGCGTCCTTGATCAGAATGCCGTTTTTCGCCGCCACCCCAGTACCGGCCATGATGGCCGCCGGCGTCGCCAGGCCCAGCGCACAGGGACAGGCAATCACCAACACGGCCACCGCGTGAATCAACGCCGTTTCCATCCCCGCACCTACAAAGAGCCAGCCCAGCAAGGTCAGCAGGCCGATGGCCAGCACCACCGGCACAAACACCGCCGAAACCTGGTCCACCAGCCGCTGGATCGGCGCCTTGGCGGCCTGTGCGTCTTCCACCAGGCGGATGATGTGGGCCAGCACACTTTCGCTGCCCACGGCACTGACCTGCAGCACCACACGTCCGTCGCCGTTGATACTGCCGCCGGTGAGTTTGTCGCCGGCCTGCCTGGTCACCGGCAGCGGCTCACCCGTCAGCATCGATTCGTCCACCTGCGTCTGGCCTTCCTGCAGCACGCCGTCCATGGGGATGCGCTCGCCGGGCCGCACCACCAGCCGGTCGCCCAGCAGCACCTCGGCCACCGGCAGGTCGGTTTCCTCGCCGGTGGCCTGCAGCACATGCGCGATGTCGGGCCGCAAGGCATGCAGCGCGCGTATCGCTACCGTGGTCTGCCGCTTGGCGCGCGCCTCCAGCCACTTGCCCAGCAGCACCAGCGTCACCACCACGGCCGAGGCTTCGAAATACAGATGCGGCATACCGCCGGGTGCAGCGCTGAGCCACAGCCACATCGACAGGCCAAAGCCCGCGCTGGTGCCGATGGCCACCAGCAGGTCCATGTTGCCGGTCAGCGCCTTGAGCGCATGCCAGCCCGCCTTGTAAAAGCGCGCACCCAATATGAACTGCACGGGTGCCGCCAGCAGAAACTGCTGCCAGGCCGGCAACATCCAGTGGCGGCCGAACAGGTCCCCCAGCATGGGCGCCACCAGCGGCGCCGACAGCAGCAAGCCGATGGCCACCGGCAGGAAGCCGGCCCAGGGCGACAGGTCTTCCAGCATCGCCGCCTCCGCCGCGCGCGGCTCATAGCCGGCGCTGCGCACCGCGCGCCGGATCTGCGCATCCATCTGCGCCGAGGGCGCATACACCACCCGTGCCGATTCGGTGGCCAGGTTGACGGTGGCGTCCTGCACGCCGGGGACTTTTTTCAGGGCCTTTTCGACACGTGACACACAGGACGCGCAGGTCATGCCGCCAATGCCGAGGTCAAGGCTGGCAGGAGAAACGGGGGTAGTCACAAAGGTGTTCATAGGAGCCATGGTCAACCTTGTCATGGTGGCAAGGTCAACCCTTGACAAAGATCAACCCCACGCGATTCAAGGGCTTGTGATCGAGCCGCTTGACCTTACCATCATGGCAAGGTTCAGGCTACGGCCTTGTCTTTCATGAAACCAGAGGAGCACATCATCATGAACCAGAACTTCAACGTGCAGGGCATGACCTGCGGCCACTGTGAACGCGCCGTGACCCAGGCGGTCAAAACCCTGGACCCGCAGGCCACCGTGAAGGTTGATCGCGCCGGTGGCAAGGTGGAGGTTGACTCCAGCCAGTCGCGCGCAGCCATCGCCGCAGCGATTGCCGAAGAAGGCTATCGCGTCAACCCATGAGCCTTCCGATGAACATCGGCGAGGCGGCACGCCAGTCCGGCGTGTCGGCCAAGATGGTGCGCCACTACGAATCGCTGGGGCTGTTGCCCCAGGTGCACCGCAGCGACAGCGGTTACCGCCAATACACCGACGCCGAGGTCCACACGCTGCGTTTCATCAAGCGCAGCCGCGACCTCGGCTTTTCGATGGCGGAAATCACCGAACTGGTCAGCCTGTGGCACAACCGCCGCCGGGCCAGCGCCAGCGTGCGGCGCATCGCACAAAAACATGCGGACGAGCTGGCCCAGCGCATTGCCCACATGCAGTCCATGCAAAACACCCTGTCCCACCTGATTCACTGTTGCCAGGGCAACGACCGCCCGGACTGCCCCATCCTGGACGATCTCGCCGGCATCCTCCGCGGCTGACAGCGCAGCACGGCGATTTCCGGACGCGCTTTGGTGCAGCCCTGCACCGCCGTCGTGCATTTTGTACACAGTTGCAATCCAGATTGCGTACAAAAGCTGGCACGTCTCCTGCATAAGGGGTGGGCATGGACCTTGCCCCGCCCTCCGCTGCCGCCGCCATTGAACTGGTTTCGCTGACCAAGCGTTATGGCCAGGGCGCGCCTGCCGTGGACAGCATCAACCTGCGCATCGCCAGTGGCAGTTATTGCTGCCTGCTCGGCCCCTCGGGCTGCGGCAAAAGCACCACCTTGCGCATGATCGCCGGCCACGAGACGGTGAGCAGCGGCGACATCCTGCTGGAAAACCGCAACATCACCAGCTTGCCCGCGGCTGCGCGCGGCACGGCCATGATGTTCCAGAGTTTTGCGCTGTTTCCGCATCTTTCGGCACTCGACAACGTCGCCTTCAGCCTGAAGATGAAAGGCGTCGACAAAACCACGCGCCACAAACAGGCGCAGGACCTGCTCGAACGCGTCGCCATGGGCCATCTGGCGCAGCGCAAGCCGGGCGAGCTCTCGGGCGGCCAGCAGCAGCGTGTGGCGCTGGCGCGCGCGCTGATCACCCAGCCGCGTGTTCTGCTGCTCGACGAGCCGCTGTCCGCACTCGACCCCTTTTTGCGCATCCAGATGCGTGCCGAGCTGCGCCGCTGGCAAAAGGAGCTGGGCCTGACCTTCATTCACGTCACGCACTCGCAGGAAGAAGCGATGGCGCTGGCTGACACCATGGTGGTGATGAACAACGGCCTGATCGAGCAGGTCGGCTCGCCGCACGAGATCTACAACGCACCCGCCACCGAGTTCATTGCGCGTTTCATGGGCGGCCACAACGTGATCGATACCGGCACCGGCAAGATCGCCGTGCGCAACGACCACATGCTGATTGCCCCCTCCGAGCCCACCGCGCCTGCGGCCGGCATCGGCGGCATGGGCGCGGTGATCACCGATGTGGAGTACCAGGGCACCTATGTGCTGCTGGGTCTGGACGGCAACACCGCCACCGGCCCGACCGGCGTGTCAGTGATGCTGCCCGAAGCGAAGTTCGCCGAGCGCCCTTATGCCATGGGCGAGTCCGTTCACCTGTCCTGGCACGCCGCGCACGCGCTGCGGGCCTGATCCCTCATTCACGTTTTTAACCAAGGAGCCACCATGTCCAACGACACCCTCGACCCCACCCCTGAAGCGTCCGGCGTGCAACGCCGCACCCTGCTCACCGGCATGGCCGGCATCCTGGCGACCGGCCTGGCACCCGCCGTGCATGCCCAGGAAAAAATCACCCTGCGTTACCTCGGCACCGCCGTGAACCAGGACAAGGCGATTGCCGAAAAGTTCAAGGCCGACACCGGCATCACCATCCAGTACGTGGCCGTCACCACTGACGATGTCACCAAACGCGCCGTCACCGCCCCCAACAGTTTTGACCTGATCGACACCGAATACTTCTCGCTGAAGAAAATCGTGCCGACCGGCAACCTCAAGGGCATCGACACCAAAAAGATCAAGAACGCCGAAAAGATCACGCCACTGTTCACCACCGGCACCGTGGCCGGCAAGGCTGTCGGCGACCAGGGCACGGCGCCCAAGAAGGTGATTTACCTCGAAGGCGAAAAGTCCAAGGTGTTCGCCAAGGCACCGACGCAATTCATGTCGCTGATCCCCACCGTGTACAACGCCGACACCCTGGGCATCCGCCCCGATTTGATCAAGCGCCCCATCAACTCGTGGGCCGAGCTGCTGAACCCCGAATTCAAGGGCAAGGCCGCGATTTTGAACATCCCCTCCATCGGCATCATGGACGCCGCCATGGTGGTGGAAGCCAAGGGCCTCTACAAATACCCCGACAAGGGCAACATGACCAAGGCCGAGATCGATCTCACGATCAAGACCCTGATTGAAGCCAAGAAGGCCGGCCAGTTCCGTGCACTGTGGAAAGACTTCAACGAGTCGGTCAACCTGATGGCGTCCGGCGAAGTCGTGATCCAGTCGATGTGGTCGCCCGCCGTCACCGCCGTGCGCACCAAGGGCATTGCCTGCAACTTCCAGCCGCTGAAAGAGGGTTATCGCGCCTGGGCCGCCGGCTTCGGCCTGCCGGCCACGCTGTCCGGCCGCAAGCTCGACGGCGCCTACGAGTTCATCAACTGGTTCCTCGACGGCTGGGCCGGTGCCTACCTGAACCGCCAGGGTTATTACAGCGCCGTGCTGGAAACCGCGAAGGCCAAGATGGACGCCTACGAATGGGCCTACTGGATGGAAGGCAAACCCGCCAGCCAGGACATCAAGAGCCCGAACGGCGACCTGCTGGCCAAGGCCGGCAGTGTGCGCGACGGCGGCAGCTACGAAGCCCGCATGGGCGGCATTGCCTGCTGGAACGCCATCATGGACGAGAACGAGTACATGGTCAGGAAATGGAATGAGTTTGTAGCAGCCTGATCATCCACCCGTTCGCACTGAGACTGTCGAAGTGCCCGCAAGGCTTCGGCAAACTCAGCCCGAACGGTACTGAACAATCATGAGCACACACACCGCCCCGTCCCACGCCGCCAGCCTGCCTGCCCACACGGTCAAGGCCTGGTGGCAAGCGGCGCCGTTCACGGCGGTGTTTGCGCTGTTTTTCCTGGTGCCGCTGGCGCTGGTGCTGATGGTCAGCTTCTGGAACTTCAACGAGTACGAGCTGATCCCGGGCTTCACCTTCCGCAACTACTTTGCGATCTTTGAAGGCTGCAGCAAACTCACCGACAACGGCGACCTGTGTGTCTCGCTGTCCACCTATTTGTCCACGCTCAAGTTCTGCCTGCTGGTCTGGGGCATCACGCTGCTGATTGGTTTTGCGGTGGCCTACTTCCTGGCCTTTCATGTGCGCTCGCCGGGCATGCAGACCGCGCTGTTTGTGCTGTGCACCGTGCCCTTCTGGACCTCCAATGTCATCCGCATGATCTCGTGGGTGCCACTGCTGGGCCGCAACGGCCTGGTCAACCAGGGCCTGGTCGGCGCAGGCATCGTGGACCAGCCCGTCGAATGGCTGCTGTTCTCCGATTTCTCGGTGGTACTGGCCTTTGTGCACCTGTACACCATGTTCATGATCGTGCCCATCTTCAACTCGATGATGCGCATCGACCGCTCCCTGCTCGAAGCCGCCAGCGACAGCGGCGCCTCCGGCTGGCAGACCTTGTGGAACGTGATTGTTCCGCTGTCGCGCACCGGCATCCTGATCGGCTCCATCTTCGTCATCACCATCGTCATGGGCGACTTCGTCACCATCGGCGTGATGGGCGGCCAGCAGATCGCCTCCATCGGCAAGATCATCCAGGTGCAGACCTCCTACCTGCAGTTCCCGCTCGCTGCGGCCAACGCCGTCATCCTGCTGGCCATCGTGCTGATGATCATCTGGGGCTTGACGCGGCTGGTTGATATCCGAAAAGAACTATGACCCCCTTGCTTGTCACTTCATCTGCCTCACTCGCGACCTCGCCCAAGCGGAACGCGCCGGGCAGCACGCGGAGCGAAATCAAGGAGGAGGCGAAGCCCGGGGACATTCGCGCAGCGTGCTGCCCGGTCTACCCGGTGTGCCCGGCAACGCGCAGGGAACACCAGCCATGAGCCAACACATCCGCGAACCCCGCGCCCCCGGGTTCTGGCCGCTGGCCTTTGTTTTCCTGCTGTTCGTGCTGTTCATGTACGGCCCCATGCTGACCATCTTCGTGCTGAGCTTCCAGGGACCGGAAGGCGGCCTGACCTTTCCAATGCGCGGCGTCTCGCTGCACTGGTTCTACAAGCTGGCCGAGGGCCTGGGCACGGTCGATATCGGCGCGGCGTTTTTGCGCTCGCTGATGCTGGGCGGCGTGGTGATGCTCTTCACCGTGGTGCTGTCGGTGCTGGCCGGCCTGGCCTTCCGCAAGAAGCTCACCGGTGGCAATGCGCTGTTCTTCATCACCGTGGCCAGCCTGATCATGCCGTCCATCATCGTCTCGCTGGGCATCGGCTTGCAGTTTCGCCTGCTCGACAGCGGCATCAAGGCGCTGGTGCCCGAGAGCATGCTGGAAAACTACGGCACCGCGCTGGGCCTGATGACCTCGGCGCTGGGCGCACACCTGACCTGGACGCTGCCCTTCGGCCTCCTGATCATGTTTGCGGTGTTCAACCGTTTCAACCCGGCCTATGAAGAAGCCGCACGCGACCTCGGCGCCACGCCGTGGCAGGCCTTCCGCCATGTGGTGCTGCCGCTGATCGGCCCCTCGGTGGTCGGCATCGGCATGTTCGGCTTCACGCTGAGCTGGGACGAGATCGCCCGCACCTCGCAGGCCATCGGCGACGTCAACACGCTGCCGCTGGAGCTGCAGGGCCTGACCTCCACCGTGACCACACCGTCGATCTACGCACTGGGCACGGTCACCACCATCGTGTCTTTTGCAGTCATGGGCATCGCCGTCGGCCTGGCCACGTGGCTGGGCAAGCGCCAGAAGACTGCGCGGCCATGAGCGAAGCCGTGCTTGCGCCGCTGAGTGACAGCGAGATGTACGAGCGGGTGGTCTCGGCCATCCTGGACCACCGCCTGCCGCCCGGCACCAAACTGGTCGAGGACAAACTCGCCAGCGCCTTCGGTGTCTCGCGCACCCGCATCCGGCCAGTGCTGGTGCGCCTGGCCAACGAACAGGTCGTCACGCTCACGCCCAACCGCGGCGCCACCATCGCCGAGCCCAGCGAGCAGGAAGCGCGCGAAGTGTTTGAAGCGCGGCGCCTGATCGAACCGCGCCTGGTCGAACTCTTCATCGCGCGCGCCGGTGCCGACGACATGGCCTGCCTCAAGCGCTGCATCGCCGACGAAGACGCGGCCCGGCTGGCCGGCGACATGCGCCGCGCCATTCGCCTGTCGGGCGACTTTCACCTGCACATCGCCGAGCGCGCCGGCCACCAGACGCTGGGCCGCATCCTGCGCGAGCTCACCTCACGCACCTCGCTGATCCTGATGACCTACAGCCCGGCGCATGCGCGCGAGCGCGAGGAAGCCACCGCCTGCGGCTGCCGCGAACACCGCGCCCTGCTCGACGCCATCACCCTGCGCGACGCGCCCGAGGCCGCGCGGCGGATGCACGAGCACCTGACGCGGCTGGAGTCCCAGCTGCAGTTCACGCCGCCGGCGAACAGCGCGCCGGATCTGGCCGCGTTGTTTGCTGCCTGAATGTTCATGCGGCAACTGCTGGTTATCAACCCGAATACTTCGGCCTCGGTCAGCGCCCTGCTGCAAACCCATGTGCAGGCGGCTGCCGGCCTGCATGTGCAGGTGCGCACCGTCACCGCGCGCTTCGGTGCGCCCTACATTGCCGATGAGGCCAGCTATGCGGTCGCGTCGCACGCCACGCTGGACGCCTGGGCCGCCGCCCTGGCTGCGCCGGAACCTGCGCCCGACGCGGTGCTGATCGGCTGCTTCGGCGACCCCGGCCTGCTGGCCCTGCGTGAAAGCAGTCCCGTGCCCGTCACCGGCCTGGCCGAAGCGGCCTTCATCGAGGCCGCGCGCCACGGCCGCTTTGCCATCGTCACCGGCGGCGAACGCTGGGGCCCGATGCTGGCGCGGCTGGCCCAGGCGCTGGGACATGGGCCGTCGCTGGCCGGCATCCACACCGTGGCGCCCACCGGCGCCGAACTGGCAGCGGACCCGGCCGCCGCACGCACGCTGCTGGCCCAGGCTTGCCGCGATGCGGTGCGCCAGCTCGGCGCGCAGGTCGTGATCCTTGGCGGTGCCGGCCTGGCCGGCATGGCTGCCGCCATCCAGCCGGCGGTGAGTGTGCCGCTCATCGACAGCGTGACGGCCGGCGCGCACTGGGCCCTGCGCAGCAACGCCGCGCCCGCGCAGCGCGCCCGCGCCGGCTTCGACCTTCCCTGGGACCGCGTGTCGGCGGAAATGCGCGCCCTGGGTCAGGATGTTGCAGGCCCCTGACGCTACCGTTTTGATAGCTGCTTGCGCCCGCCCATCAAGGGCTGGAGGCATATTTGGCATCAAAACCAAAGAGCCGGCACGGCCAGTGTCCCTGCGCCGAATTGACAAAAAACTTTACGAAATCCTCACGCCCGCGTCATGGCGTCCTTACACGG
>CBFGNA010000076.1:0-8685 GCA_965650045.1 uncultured Polaromonas sp. | reverse complement strand
GAAGCCGGACTCACGCCGCGCTCCTTGTACAGCCGCTGCTGCTCCTGCGCGAGCTTGGCGCGATCGCCCTTGTACTTCGCCTGGAGTGCTCTCATCTCGGGCTGCAGGACGACCATCCGCCGGGCGCTTACGCCGACATGGTGCGCCGGGCACTGGACCGCCTCGACGGCAGTGCGCTGGTCTCCCTGACCCTGAGCCAGAGCTACCGCCGCCGCGTGCACATGCCGGCGATCCAGGCGTTTGAGCGGCTGCGCGCGGCCAATCCGGCGCCTGCGAGTTTTTTTGTCAACGACGGCAGCGGGCTGCGGCTGCTGGGCGCCTCGCCCGACCTGCAACTGGTCATCAGCGCAGGCACGCTGCAAAGCCTGCCGGTATGCGGGACCGTGGCGCGGCGGCCCGGCGCGACCGGCGAGGCCGAGTCGCTGCGCGAGCTGCTCAATGAAGAGGTGGATGCTGCCTCGCTGGCGGTGTGCACCGATGCGCTGCGCAACGATCTGGCGCCGCTGTGTGAACCCGGCTCGCTGCAGCTGCTGAACCGCCGCCACCCGATGTCGCTGGCCACCGTGGTGCATGCGGTGGACCGTCTGCAGGGAAAACTGCGCGCAGGCGCCGACGCCTGGGATGCGATTGTGGCCACGGCCGCGCCGGTGATGGTGACCGGCACACCGCGCCAGGAGGCACTGCAGGCCATCAGCGATCTGGAGGCCAGTCCGCGCGGCTGGTACGGTGGCCTGGTGGTGCAGGTCGCCAGCAATGGCGACGCGCTGGCAGGCACCATCCTGCGCGCCGCGGCAGTCAGGCACGGCGTGGCCGAGGTGCGTACCGGCGGTGACCTGATGGCGGACTCCTCGCCCGAGCGCGAAGAGCAGGAGTCGCGGCTGAAGACACGTTCACTGTGGCGCGCCTTCGGCCTGGAAGCGGCCGCCGGCGGCGTGGTGACCAGGTCTGAAACCTCCCTGCCCAACGCCGTCCGCCTGCTGGATGACGCCGACCCCTTCGGCCATGCCATGCGCGATTGCCTGGAGGGGCTGGGCCTGCGCCTGGATGAAACCGCGGCCTGTTCCGTGCAGATTGGGTCACCGCAGACATGGCACGCCTTGCCACGGCAATGCGTGGCCGTCGGCGATGCGGCCCTGCACCTGCTCGGGCGATCGGGCTTTGCAGTTCAGGCCATCCGTCCTGCCCACGGCCGCGTCCTCAGCTGCCGCGCGACGGACCATGCCCCCTGGGCCGACCGGGCCCCGTTTGTTGCCGCGGTGTATGCCAGCCTGGCCCTGCAAAAAGGCGAGCTGCCCACCGGCTGGCAGGTCTGGGTCCGCGATGGGCATGAGAACCCGGTCGCGCTGGCCCATGCCGGCCAGCGGCTGGTGGCTTTGCTGTTCCGCCCCGATTCCCTGTTGTCGGAGCCGCAGGCACTTCAGGTGCTGCGCGCCGCTCTGGGTTTTGTATCCGCGGCGTGAGCCACTGTCAGCGCTGCCCGAAAGGCCGGGCCGGCACGGTTTTCAAATAAAGATACAGCGCCTGGGCATCCACGTCGCTGAGCGCGCCCAGCGACTCGAAGGGCATCACGGTGACGGGTGTGCCGTCGGGCCGCTTGCCGCTGCGTAACATGGCCACGAACTGGTCCGGGGTGACATAAGCCGTCATGCGGCTGCCCTCCCCGGGCGTCAGATTTGCCGCCGGTGCCCAGTCCGGCGGTCCCCCGGGAATCTTGCCGCCGGACAGTCCCGCGCCGTGGCAGCCGATGCACATGTTCGCCACATAGGCGCCGTGCGCCACGGTCACGCCTTCGGCCACTGGCGCGGCGGGCGGCAGGCTGTGGTCGATCTTTTGCGCCGCGTCCTCGATCATCCCGAAGCCGTAAAGAAGCTTCACCGGCAGCGACAGCTCCAGCACCGCGGCGCCACCGGCTTGCGGGGGCAGGCTGCGCACATACGCCACCAGCGCGCTGATATCGGCATCGGTGAAGCGGTTGTAGTCCTCGCTGGGCATGACAAACAGCGGCCGGCCATCAGGCTTGATCCCATGACGCAGGGTGCGCACCCAGTCTGCTGGCGTGTAGCGCGTCACCACGGTGCCGCCGGGCGTGATGTTGGGTCCGGCCAGGCGCAGGCCCTTGCCGTCGTTGACGAATTCCCGCCCGCCGCCGCTGGCGCCATGGCAGTCCACGCAGCCGCGGGAGTTGAACAGGTATTTGCCGCGCTCCAGCGACGGCACATCGGTCACATAGGCGACCGGCCGCACATCCACATGCACCAGCCGCTGGCCCTTGCGTTCAGCCAGCGTGGTGCCGGCCAGCACCGCAGCCACCGCCAGCAACACCAGCACGCCCAACACGCCCGCCGCCCTCAACATCCATTTTTTCATCGCACTTTCCCTTGTGGTCATCCTTGTTGTCATTCGTGCCGGGGCTGGCTGTTACTCCTGCCGCTCCCGCAGACGAAGGCGATATTCTAGAAAAGCCAACCCTGTCAGGCCAGCGCAATAAATCACACAACACCGACGACCGGCCGCGCCTGATCAGCGCTGCGCGCCTCATCCCGCGGGCAAACCGCCCGGCTGGATCGACGCTATGCTTGCCGGGTGAGCGAGCCTTCCCCTTCTTCCACGCCCCGCCTGCGCCGCATTGCCCATCTCGACATGGACGCCTTTTTTGCGTCGGTCGAGCTGCTGCGCTACCCGCAGCTCAAGGGCCTGCCAGTGGTGATCGGCGGCGGCCGCCGCAAGGTCGATGAGGCCTTGCGTGCCGACCCGGAGCGCGCGCCGCGTTTCATCCCGGTCGCCGAATTCCCGCTGCTCAAGGACTATGTCGGCCGCGGCGTGATTACCACCGCCACCTATGCCGCACGCCAGTTCGGCGTGGGTTCGGCCATGGGCATGATGAAGGCCGCCAAACTCTGCCCCCACGCCATCGTGCTGCCGGTGGACTTTGACGAGGTGCGCAAATACTCGCGCCTGTTCAAAAGCACCATCCTGGAAATCGCACCGGTGATGCAGGACCGCGGCGTGGACGAGGTCTACATCGACTTCACCGACGTGCCCGGCGGCCAGCGCGAGGGCGGACGCGTGCTGGCGCGGCTGATCCAGAAGGCGATTTTCGAAAAGACCGGCCTGACCTGCTCCATCGGCGTCGCACCCAACCGCCTGCTGGCCAAGATGGCCAGCGAGTTCAACAAACCCAACGGCATCTCCATCGTTTACGAAGCCGATCTGCAGGACAAGATCTGGCCGCTGAACGTGCGCAAGATCAACGGCATCGGCCCCAAGGCCGGCGAGAAACTCGCGAAGCTGCATGTCCACACCATCGGCGAACTCGCGGCGCAGGACCCGGGCTGGCTGGTGGACAACTTTGGCAAGGCCACCGGCGCCTGGATGCACGCGGTGGCCTGGGGCCGCGACGACAGCCCGGTGGTGACCGAAAGCGAACCGGTCAGCATGAGCCGCGAGACCACCTTCGAGCGCGACCTGCACGCGGTGCGCGACAAGGCCGCGCTGGGCGCGATCTTCACCGACTTGTGCACACGCCTGGCCGACGATTTGCAGCGCAAGGGCTACGTCGCGAAAACCATAGGCATCAAGCTGCGTTATGACGATTTCAAAATTGCCACACGGGATCAGACGGCGGAGTCCTACACCTCGGACGCGCGGACCATTCGCAAAATAGCCGGACTCTGCCTGAAGCGGGTGCCCCTGAACCAGCGGTTGCGTTTGCTGGGTGTGCGGGCCGCCACACTCGCCCGGGCGGGAGAAGAACCCGTTCATGAACAAAAAAGGCCTTCAGCCCATAGCCAGCAAGCGCAAGCAGCTCCTGAATTCATAGCAACTGACCAGCTTTTTTGACCCTTTCTTTTTGAACACCGTTTCATGCGCGGACCGACCTCTTCTTCCCCAGCCTCACCGTCCCCGTCTGCCGCGCACCCTGCATCCCTGCCCGCCGGGCTGGTTTATGTCACCGACGATGTGCCCGGCTTCACGCGGGTCAAACGCGGTGCAAGCTTCAGCTACCGCGACACGCGCGGAAAACCCATCCGGGACAAGGACGAGATCCAGCGCATCCGCCAGCTGGCGATTCCGCCGGCCTACACCCGCGTGTGGATCTGCCCCTTGCGCAACGGCCACCTGCAGGCCACCGGGCGCGACGCGCGCGGCCGCAAGCAGTACCGCTACCACGCGGGCTGGCGCGAGCAGCGCGATGAAAGCAAGTTCGACCGCATGGAAGCTTTCGGCCTGGCGCTGCCGCGCATACGTGCCCGCGTGGCACGCGACCTGCAGCCCCGGCGCGGCCAGCCGCTGGGCCGCACCGTGGTGCTGGCAACGCTGGTGCGGCTGCTGGACACCACCTTCCTGCGCGTCGGCAACGACGAATATGCCCGCGAAAACGGCTCCTACGGCCTGACCACCCTGCGCAACCCGCACGCCGGTGTGCGCGGCAGCGTGCTGCAACTGCGCTTTCGCGGCAAAAGCGGCGTGATGCAAAGCGTCAAGCTGGACGAGCCGAAAGTTGCCGCCGTGGTGCGGCGCTGCCAGCAGCTGCCGGGGCAGGAGCTGTTCCAGTACGAAGACGAAGACGGCCGGCCACACACGCTGGGCTCCAGCGACGTCAACGACTACCTGGCGGAAATAGTCAACGGGAAACGCGCGGGGCAAGAGCCGCGCAGCGAAGGGCCTCCCCGGGCAAGCGACAAGCGTGGGGGCGAACATTTCACCGCCAAGGATTTCCGCACCTGGCACGGCACGGTGCAGGCGCTGGAACTGACCCGCCTGGCCTGCAGCGCCAGCGGCACCACGCCGGCCAGCTACAGCGCCAAGGCGGTGCTGGCAGAAGTCGCCAGCCTGCTGGGCAACACGCCGGCGGTCTGCCGCAAATCCTATATCCACCCGGCGGTGATGAGCCTGGGCGCGGAGCTGTCAAAAGACGCCGAAACCATGGGCGACATCTGGAACACGCTGGCCGCCGGCAAAATGCCGCGGCGGCTCTACATGGCCGAAGGGCGGCTGCTGGCCTTCCTGAAAAGCCGCCGCCAGAAAGTCCGCCGCAAAGCCCAGGCGCCCGCCCGCTAGCGGAGCGTGGCCAGAAAGGCGATCAGATCGGCGCGCTCCTGCGCATCGTCCACCTGAAAACCCATGCGCTGGCCGGCCACCAGCGCTTCCGGATCTTCCAGCCAGAGATTGAGGGTTTGCGGCGTCCAGCGCAGGCGCGACTGCGCTAGTTCGTCTGAGTATTTATAGCCTTTGAGGCTGCCCACGCGGCGCCCCATCACGCCGCGGTGCGCCGGCCCGATCTTGTTGCTGTCCACCGCATGGCAAGCGGTGCAGCGTGCCTGGTACAGCGCCGCACCGCGCTGCACATCGCCGGGTGGCGGCGTGCGCCACTCCCGGGCTCCCGCGACTTGCGCCCAGGCACTGCCCGCCGGCATCCCCGCCTGCAGGAGCAGCAACAGCAATAACAGCGTCGCGCGAACAAAGGCGCCTGGCGTGACAAGGGAATACATGCAAGGCGCTCTTTCCTGGAGGTGCGGCCCCGGGACAGGCCGCGCTCAGGGTGTTACGCGGACATCCGCACTTCGGATTCAGTGCCCCCGGCGCACCCCCACCCGCGACCTGCAAGCGCGAGGGCCAAAAAATAAATCCCGGCCGCGTGAATCCAGCCGCGCAGGCGCCCCGTATCAAAGCGGTACATCTGATTACATTTCGTCCCGCCACCCCTTCACCTCACAGGTTGTCCATGACATTTCCTTTTGCCCCCCACCTCCTTGCCGCCTGCACCGCCGTGATCTGCGCGGGTGCCAGCCTTTCGGCTCAGGCCGAAACCGGCAAACTGCTGCTGACCGGCGGCGTCAGCAGCATCGACGGCGCCGCCGGCGGCGGACTGACCCCCTGGGCCGTGATCGGCAGCAATGCCACCGAAGGCGAGGTCGGCGGCTCGGCCTTTGTCTCCACCGCCGGCACCAAAGACTACGGACTGAACATCGTCGGCGCGGCCATCGGCATCCATGACCGTTATGAAATCTCGGTGGCGCAGCAGGACTTCAATACCCGCGCCACCGGCACCGCCCTGGGCTTGCCTGGCCTGCACCTCAAGCAGTCCATCGTCGGCTTCAAGGCACGTGTGGCTGGTGACGCGGTGCTCGACAGCGACACCTGGATGCCGCAAGTGGCGGTCGGTGTGGAGTTCAAGAACCTCGGCTCCACCGGGTTGGACGGCACGCTGCGCACCCTGGGCGCCAAACGTGACGGGGTGGACCTGTATGTGAGCGCCACCAAACTTTTCCTCGGCCAAAGCCTGCTGGTCAACGGCACGCTGCGCGCCACCAAGGCCAACCAGAACGGTCTGCTGGGTTATGGCGCCACCCTGGGCGGCAATGAAAACAGCTACAGCCTGCAGCCGGAATTTTCAGTGGCTTACCTGATCAACAAGAACGTGGCCATTGGCGCCGAGTACCGCTTCATGCGCAACAAACTGGAGACCGCCGGCCGCGCCGCCGGCCTCGGCAACGGCCTGCGTTCGGAAGACTGGAAAGACATCTTCATCGCCTGGGCACCGAACAAAAATGTCTCGCTGACCCTGGCGTATGTGGACCTGGGCGTGATCGTCCCCGCCACCACCGCCAGCCGCAAGCAAAAGGGCTACTACCTGTCGGCCCAGGTCGCTTTCTGAATCCACACGCTTCACTTCTTCAAGGACCCGTCATGAAAAAAACCCTGTTCTCCCTCGTTCTCGCCGCATCCAGCCTGCTGCTGGCCGGCGCGTCCTTCGCGCAGTCGGCGCCCCAGAGTGACCAGCTGTACAAAGCCTTCGGCGAAAAAGCCGGCCTGGTCACCCTGATGGACGATTTCATGGTGCGTCTGCTGGCCGACCCGCGCACCGGACCGCATTTCAAGCCCGCCAACCAGCAGCGGGTCAAGGAACAGCTGGTGGACCAGCTGTGTGCGCTTTCCGGCGGCCCATGTGTCTACAAGGGGGCCGACATGAAAAGTGCGCACGCCAACCTGGACATCAAAAAATCCGACTTCCATGCGCTGGTCGAGGTGCTGCAGCAAACCATGGACGCACGCGGCATCCCCTTCCGCACCCAAAACCAGATGCTGGCCCTGCTGGCGCCCATGCACCGCGACACCATCACGGTGCACTGACATGAAAAAAACCCTGTTCTCCCTGGCGCTGTTTGCGCTCTGCGGTCTGGCCACGGCCGGCGACCTGCAGGTGCTGGTGCTCGACAAGGAAGGCAAACCCGTGCAGGACGCGGTGGTGGTCGTCATGCCCGCCAACAAGGGCACACCGAAGACCACCCTGCCCATGCAGGTCACCATCAGCCAGGAAAAAATGCGCTTCATTCCGGCAGTGAGTGTGGTGGCGCCCGGTGCCAAAGCCCTGTTCGTCAACAACGACCCCTGGGAACACCACGTGCGTGCCTCGGCTGCCGGAATTGCCCAGTTCAACAGTGCCAACAGCGGCGGCTTCGAGTTGCGGCTGGACGGCAAAGCGGAAGGCAAGCCCGGCAAGACCGCCGAGGCCGTGTTTGAAAAGGCCGGACCCGTGCTGCTGGGCTGTCACATCCACGGCTCCATGCGCGGCCATGTGTATGTCAGCGACTCGCCGTGGACCGTGTTGACCGGCGCCGACGGCATTGCCAGGATCGAACAGATTCCCGACGGAGCGGCGCAGGTCCGGGTCTGGCACGCCGAGCAGTTGCTCGACATCGCACCGCAGGCCGTGACCGTCAGCGCCACACCGGGCAAGGCCACGCTGCAACTGACCGTGGTCCCACGCCGGCGCCGGATTTAAGGCCGCAACCAGTGCGCGCGGCCGGCTCAGCGGCCCATCGGATGCAGGCCTGCAAAGCTGCTTTTTTTTCGCGCACGAAAGCGACTTGCCCAGCCGGCGGAACTCCCTATACTCGGCCGCATGAAACCGGCCCCCGATGCGGACACCCGCAGCCTTGAAGCCCTGATTGCCGCTGCGGGACGGGGTGACCATGCCTGTTTTGCGCAGGTGTACCAGCGCACCCACACGCATCTGTTTGGCGTGGCCGTTCGTATATTGGGTCAAGGACAGGCAGCCGAAGACGTGCTGCAAGAGGCGTATGTGAGCATCTGGAAAAACGCTGCCGGCTACCGCAGCGAGGTGGGCGGGCAAACCCTTCAGGCCATGACCTGGCTGATCGCCATCGTCCGCAACAAGGCGCTGGATGCGCTGCGTGCACGCACGCGCCGGCGCGAAAGCGAGTTGCCCGGCTCCGGTGAGGTCGATGAAGACGATGTCCAGTCCGTGGGCCATCCGGCGCCCAGCGCCATGCATCTGCTCGAACAGGCGAGCCAGGCCCTGCACATCGACGGCTGCATGCAGGCCCTGGAGGGCAGCCATCGCCAAAGCCTGGCGCTGGCCTATTACCAGGGCCTGTCGCACACCGAAGTGGCGGCACAGATGGGCGCGCCACTGGGTTCGGTCAAGGCCTGGATACGGCGCGGGCTGGAAAAGCTCAAGGGCTGCCTCGCCGCGCAGGGGGTGGTGGCATGAGATACCTGCAAACCGAACTGCTGGAGCATCTGGCGTCGTCCTATGTGCTGGGCACCCTGACAGGCGGCGCGCGGCGCCGCTTCGAACGGCTGCAGCGCGACCGCGCCGACGTGCGCCGCCTGGTGATGCAGTGGGAAACCCGGCTGGGCCAGCTGGCCGTGTCGGTG
>CBFGNA010000075.1:0-8730 GCA_965650045.1 uncultured Polaromonas sp. | reverse complement strand
GGGCCTCCGAACTGGTCATCAACGCCATGGGTTTTCTGGGTGTGCCTTACCGCCGGGGCGGCAATTCGGCAGAAACCGGTGTGGATTGCAGCGGCTTTGTCAAAGCCATCTATGAGCAGACGGTCGGCCTGATTCTTCCGCGCCGGGCCGAACAGCAGGCCGCCGCCACCCAGAACATCGACAAGGCTGAGCTCCAGCCGGGCGATCTGGTGTTTTTCAACACCATGCGGCGAGCCTTCAGCCACGTGGGCATTTATGTCGGTGACGGCAAATTCATTCACGCGCCCAAGCCTGGCGCCGAGGTCCGCGTCGAAAGCCTGGGCGTGGCCTACTGGGCACGCCGGTTTGATGGCGCCCGCCGCGTCCAGGGCAACACGCCTTCCGACAACTCCGGCGAATAAGCCACAGCATGCCTGGCGGTGCCGGGCTGGCACCGGCCCACGCCGTGCCGCCTATTGGCCCTGCTATTCGCCCTGCTCTTTTTCTTCCTTGTCTTTTTTATTGTTCTGCTTGCGCGGAGACATGTCGAGTTCTACCGCACCGCCGTTGTCCAGCGTCTCGCCGGCCGCTTCAGGTGTGGCGAGGCTGATCTCCGTGCCGCCCTGGCGCGCCGTCTCACCGCCCTGCGCCACCTGAACCACGCCGCCTTCTGCACCACTGTCCTGCGCGCCGCCGGCGGGGATCACGCGGTTGTTCTCGGCATTGCTCGATACCGTCTGGTTGGTCTGCGGCTTGCCATTCACATTAACCACGCCGCCGCCGGTGTTGCTGACCTGGCCAAAGCTGCCGCTGACGCTGCCTTTGGGTGCATTCAGCGTGATTTGCCCGGCGCTGCCCGACACCTGCGCATCGTTGGTCGCCTGCACGGCCACCACGGGTGCAGCAACATCAGCGACCACCGTGCCGCCCCCCAGCGATGCCGAACCCGAGGCCGCCACCACCACGTTCATGTTGCCCTGGGACTGCGCCACCACATCCGCAGCCTTGATATTGGCCACAATGGTGTCGGCGGTCAGCGTGGCGGTCTGCGAGGCCGTGACCACCACGTTCATCGCGCCTTGCGCCTGCGCCGTCACGTCGGTACCGGCGATGTTGGCCTGGATGTCACCGGCGCTGGTGACCTCCACCTTGCCCTGGCTGATGGTGGAACCCGTCACGCTGCCGCCTGCGTTCAGGGTGTTGGTTCCGCCGGTGTCCTGCGCCCGCAGCGTGCTGTTGCTCAAGGCCACCTTGCCGAGTGCATCAATTTTGTAGGCGCTGACCCATAAGGTGCTGTCCAGCTTGAAGTCATTGGCACTGACGTCGAGTGCACCCAGAAATTTCGACGTCGTGCCACCGGTGTTCATGTGGACATTGCCGCGCACGGCGCCTGTCCCGGCCAGCAGGCGCAGCCCGCGCGCCACGTCACCGGCATTCTGGATGTCGCCATTGAGCGTGATGTTCGCGCCGGTGGTCGCCAGGGTGGTGTCGCTCAACAGCCTGACAGATGCGTCCTTGTCGAAATTGAACCCACCGGCACCCTCGGCCGTCACTGTGCCTCCGATGCCCGACCCTGCCGCGCCGCTGCCCAACGTCAGGCTTTGCAGGCGCGTGTCGTTGAAAGCCAGGTCACGCCGTGAGTTCACAGCAACATTTTCTGCAAAGGTGGCGCTGGCAACATTCACGGTATCGCCGACCCCCGATGCATCGACGCCGCGCTGGATGCTGCCGCTGTCTTGCGTGACGTAGACCTTGCCGGCCTCCCAGGTCACCAGCCCGCGTCCGGTCGCGTCCAGCGCGTGGGTCACCCGGTCTTCGATGGCGAAGCCATTCGCCGCGTCGACAAAGACGGCGCCTCGCGCATCGACATTGGTGTTGTCGACAGCGATATCTGTTCCGTTGCCCTTGAACCGTGTGCCGCTGACCGTGACGGTGGGTTGACCGCCGCTACCGTTGCTGAGGGTTTCCAGGCGAAGGCCCGTGCTCCCCACCGAGCCAGCGCGCAAAGAACCCTCAATGCTGCCGCCGATGATGCTGACGGATTGCAGGCTGGCGGGTGCTGCTGCATAAGCCGTGTCACCTGGGATACCGCGGGTCTTGATGACAAAAGCCGCATGGTTGTCCGTTCCCGAACTGTGGCCCGAATTGTTGATCACCACATTTTCGAATGTCAGACTGTCGAAGGCGTCGTATTTGAGGTTGACGTCGATAGCCGCGCCGTATTTGTGGGTGTCAGGATCACCCACATTACCGGCATTGGTGATAGTGACATTTTTCATGGTCAGCTTGTCCGCCGTTTCAAAGTAGAAACCCTTGAAGCTGGTGTCGCTGACGGTGACGTTCTCGAAAAGCGCGTTCTTGAACGAACCTTTGGCCAGGCCACTGCCTGCGTCATAGCTGTTATAGGTCTGAAAACCAATCAACCCGCCAGTGATGCTGCTGTCGAGCATCTGGAAGTTGTCCGCCCTGACCGTGGAGCCGTTGCGAATGCCATACCGGTTGTTGTCGAAAGCCAGCCGCTGGAGTTTCAGATTGTTGGACGTACCCGTCATCTGAAGTCCGTAAAAGGAGTCCGCGATCTGCAGGTCGGACAGTGTGACATCCGATGCGTTGCTGATGGTGACGGCCGTGCCGCTGGCCGATGACGGTGCCTTGATAATGGTTTGCGTACTGCCTGCGCCGTCCAGCGTCAGCGCCTTGTTGATGCTGACGTTTTCAGCGAAGGTCCCCGCCGCGACGTTCACGGTGCTGCCTGCGGAAGCGGCGTCAACACCACGCTGGACGCTGCCGCTTTTCTGGGTCACGTACACATTGCCGGCACTCCAGGTCACAAGTCCCGCATCTGCGGTGTCCAGCGCATGACCTACGCGGTCTTCGATATCAAAACCCGTTCCCGCACCGGTAAACGCGGCCAAGGTTGCATTGACGTTGGTCTTGACGTTGTTCTGGGCGTTGCTGCCCGTGATGATGTTCAGCGATGCGGTGGGATTCGTGCCAGTCCCTGTCTGCGAGGTGTCCGCCATGCCGAAGCGGGTGTTGCCGATGTCGAGCGTGGAGCCCAGGCCCTCCACGGCGAGGCCGTGGCCCACCGTGGCGTTGATGGCCACGTCACTGAAGCTCACGTTCGCCACAGACCCGTATTCAAACAGGTGAATGGCGTACCCAGGACCGCCCGGGTTCCAGGTGCCAATGGTGCTGGATGGCCGGCGGAAGCTTCCTTCCAGGGTCACATTGTCAAACACCAGCGTGCCCGCGTCATGGACCGCACCACCGCTGGCATTGTGGTAGCCGCGAAAATGGATGCCGGTGTGTTCGCCGCTACCGGTGATACGCAGGTTTTTCAAGGTCGCATTGCCGTTGAAATAATTGAAATGAACATCACCCAGGCCCAGCGCAGTCGCTCCCCCGGCAGGGTTGCCGTTGCCTTCAAAGGTGTTGTCGCTCAGCAAAACGTTGGCCAGTCCGGGAACACCGGCCGTGGCCGAACCATTGACCGAAAAGCCGTAGTGCCCGTTGTTGCGGAAGCTGCTGTTTTGAACAGTCAGTTGCCCCAGCACCGTGTCAGCCGCCACACTCACGCCGCTGCCGGGTGCGTCCCGGAAAGTAAAGCCGTCGATCAGCATCGTGCTGCCGGCACCGATGTTGCCGCTGAGCGCGAAGGCGTCACCGGATGCGGGGTTGACGATGGACTGGTCCACACCTGCACCCTTGAGCGTCAAGGCCTTGCCGATGCTGACGTTCTCCGAAAAAGTGCCGGCGCCCACGTTCACCTTACCGCCGGTGACCACCGCATTGACACCCGCCTGAATGGTATTGAGGGGGGAAAGCAGGCTGCCCTGGTTGGTGGCCACATAGGGCACTTCGGCCACATTGACATGGGTGCGGTTGGACGCGGTGTAAGCTTGGTCCTGGACCGACCAGCCCGCGTTGGCTGCACTCAGGTCGAGCAGCGCCTGTTGCCAGGCCAGCGTCGGATCGGCCGAGATCGGCGTGCTGTTGGAAACAATGGTCGATCCGGCCATGTGTCCGTTGAGGTGCAGGTTCAGACCCCACTCATTGCCCTGCGTTCCTTGCGTATTGCCGGTCAGCGTGATGCCGTTGCCGTCCGTGTACTGGACGGAGATGGCGCTTTTGGTGTTGTCGATGCGGTTGCCGGTGACGCTGCCGGTGTTGTTGCCGTGGATCAGGACGCCGTTGCGCACATCGTGAATAGTGTTGTTGCTGATGACAAAACCGGTGACGCCATTACCCACCGCAATACCGCGGCTGATGTTGTTGCCCCACGCGTAGTTAAGCCATGGCTGGGTGACCGGCCCCGCGATCTCCATGCCGGTGACGGTCACGTTGTTGGCGGCAATGCTGATGCCGTTGACTTCGGTTGCATCGGGCACCAGCAGTTTCGCACCCTCATGCCCGGTCAGCGTGAGCCCGGCCTTGTTCAGCACCAGTTGTTCTGCGTAGGTGCCGGCATAGACATCCACCGCCGCGCCCGCAGATGCCGCACCGACCGCGGATCCTATCGACATGGCTTGGGTGCCGCCGGCCAGCAGGTTGCCGGTGCCCACCTCGAAATTCTGCGTGGTGGTGGCGCCGTTCCAGCCCTGCACGTAACTGGACGCTGACGCCCCCAGGTTCACGGCAAAGTCAAAGGCCTTCTGCTGCGTGGCCTGCAGCCAGGTGTACTGGTTGTTGCTATTGCTCGAAGAACTGTTGCGCACGGCATGATCAAACCCTGCAATGTTCAGCGCGCCGAAATCTTTGCTGGCCGACTGATCCTGGAGGTAAACCGGATTAATCTCCGTAAAACTGTTGCTGGCAGCAACCGTGATGTTATTGACCTGCTGGTCGTGGTAGATGTTGGCCTGATACAGCGCGAGGCCGCCCCACTGGTTGTTGCGGGTGACGGAATTGCTCACCGTGACGTTTGCGCTGTCGGTGATCTGGATGCCGGCGCCCGCTGTGGTTCCAGCATCATTGCCGACCGGTGCGCCATCGGCTGTCACGTGGTCGATGACCGCCCCGACCACGCCGTTGAGGTCCAGTTCCGCTCGGCCAGAACCGCGGATGGTGACATTGCGGATTGAGAAGTCATGCAGCCTGGCCGTCGTGCTGCCTGCGCTCGCAGGCGCCACCTTGATCCCATAAGAAGAACTGACATTGGCCGTTGGCCCGAACACCGTGAAATCCTTCAAGGTCACGTTATCGGCCGTGACCTGAACGCCGTAGCCAGTGACGCCGCGGGCGTCGATGGTGGTGGCACCCTCGCCCGCTCCGCTCAGCGTCAGGCTTTTGTCGATCTTCAGCGTCTTCGCCTGCACATAGGTGCCGGCGGCGACGTTGACTGCGCCGCCGGATCGGACAATGTTCACGCCGTCCTCGATACGCGCCGCGCCGGAAACATTCACGGTGTTGGAAGCGCCACTGACCGTCGTCGCCTGCAGGGCCGACTTGAGCTCCACGGTGTTGCCGTTGGCCACGATGGCGCTGCTGGCTTGCTGGACACCCTCAAGGTTGATCACACCGGACAGCAGGTTGGCGGCGTCACCGACCTGCAGGTACAAATTGGCGGCGTTCAGGCTCGCCCCCGCAGCATTGGTGACAGCGGTGCCGGTGGCGCCACCCGGAATCGCGAATTCATACAAGCCGCCATTGAGAGAAATCGTCGCAGCGGTGGAGCCCGCCAGGGCAATCGAGCCGCCGGTGGCAGTAATGGTGCCGCGGTTGATTACCGAAGGAGCGACGATGGCCACCAGGCCACTGGCACCGGCGGTGGAAGAGATGTTGCCAAGGTTGCTGATGCTGCCCGTGGCGCCAGTGATGATGGCGTGCCCATGATTCTCAAATGCCGATTTATCGATCGTGCCAGTCGTTGCGATCAGCGAGCCGACATTGACGCTAGAGCCCGCCCCGAACATCACGCCATTCGGGTTCATCAGCATCAGCGTGCCGTTGGCTTTCAGTGTTCCCATAATCTGCGACGCGTCGGCACCCAGGCCCACACGGTTCAACACCGCGCCGCCAGCAGGCTGCACGAACTCCATCGTCTTGCCAACAAGCACGCTGAAAGACGCCCAGTCCAGCACGGAGCGGTTTGCAGCCGTGACTGTGAGATGGTTGCCATCGCCCGACAGGGCCTCGGAAGCCGAGCCGGAGATCACACTGCCGTTCTGGGGAAGTCCGGCCGCACCGGCAATATCCACCGACCATCCAGGCTGCGAAAACACCAGCATCATCGCAGCTGGCAAGGCCTTCATCACGAAGGACGCAGACCGTCCGCGCCGATGGCCTTGACTGGGATTGAATGTGTGAAGAACGACTTTCATGATTCACCTCGATTCATGACGGTAGAAAGAAAATCAGAAACGCAGCATCAGGGACCCCAGCAGGCGAAGGTCCTTGGCGCTGCTGCGTTCGCTGGCAACGGTTTTGGTCAAAGGCAGCGCAGCTTCAAAGCTGGCCGCCATGTTGTTCTGCAGAAACAGGCGCACACCCACGCCTCCAGATGCCAGGCTCTGGCTGGCCGGAACACCGGCAGCCGGCGAACCTACACGCCAGACCTTGCCAATGTCATAAAAACCGAAGGTCTGGTAGGAACGAAACCCCGGCGCATCCAGGTTCCCGGCATAACGCGGCTCAATGCGGAACGCCAGCGCCCGTTCGCCCACCAGTTCCGCCGGCTCGTACGCGCGGCCATAACGGCGGCCGCCCAGCGCGCACTGCTCCGACGACAGTAAAGGGGTGTTGGCCCACTGCCCGGCCACGCCGAAAGCCAGACTCGTGCTGGCGTTGAAAAACTGGGCGCGCTCGTAGTCAAAAGTCAGCTTGTTAAACACGCCTTTCGCACCGGCGCGGCTTTTCAGCAGATCGCCTTCCCGGGTACCGCCCAGGCCCTGGCTGAAATCCACGTCCAGCACGTTCTGGCCATCAAACGCATCCAGCACACGCCAGTTCAAGCCCAGGCGCACGGCGCGGATGTGGTCCTCGATCACCCGTGTGCCCAAGATGTCGGTGCGCACGTCCGAATGGTCGTAGGTCGCCCGTACCACCACGCTTTCGTTGCGTGAGCGCAGCAGCGGGTAAGACACGGACAGCGAGGTGGTGTCGGCCGCACCCCGGACATCAAAGGGCTTGAGGACATCCCCCGGTTGCGTGCGCGCCCGCGACACCGACGCTGAAAGTTTGAGGCCCTCTGTATTGACGACCTGACTGTAGGAAAGCTGGCCGTAAGCCATCTCGCGGTCCCCGGTGCCCACCGCAATGGCCCGCCACTGGTCGTTCACGCCCAGCAACTGGTTGCCGGTCACACCCGCCAGAATCTGTCCGGGGCCGAGGTACCGGGAACCGTAGTTGTCGACAGACACAAAACCTTCTGCCCGCCTGATGCTGGCAACAAGCGTCAGGTCAGCCGCACCGCGGGCCTGTGAGGGCGTCAGGATGCTGCGAAGCTCCACGCCCGGAAAGTCATTGGCGATCAACAAGTAGCGCTCAAGCACCGCCGCATCCAGCGGCCGCGACCCCTTGATCTGCTCCCCGACGCGGGCCAGGGATTCACGCAAATTGGCACTGACGCCCTCCCCCGCCTGGATGGTCACGCGGCTGATGTAGCCCTCGATCACCTGCAGGGTCAGGGTGCCATCGGCCAGCGATTGCGGCGGGACCACCACCAGAGACAGGATGTAACCCGCATTGCGGTACATCGAGGTCAATTCGGACGCCAGCGTCTGGATATCGGCGCCTGTAATTTCACGGCCGGTGTAGGTGTCGGTACGGGACTGGAGCACAGCCGGCGGCAACACGCTGGAGCCTTCCACACGGATGCGCTGCACCGTGACACGGATGGACCGGAACGACTCCGGAAGCTCTGAAGGCCGTTGTGGCTGGACATCGGGCGCGGCCTCCGCGGGCTGGGGCGCCGACTGAAGATCAAAACGCTCGCGAAGTCGCCCGGGATCGGTGGCCGGCGGCACGGTTTGCGCCAGCGCCGCCCCGACAAACCCCCAGCAGGCCACGCCATAAACACACCGGCACGGCACACGCAACGCGCCCTCCCTCACTCTTTTCCCGATCCGCTTCATCCCGCGCTCCATAACATCACTGCGAGGTTTCCAGCAAGCCTGCTGGGCCACATGGTTTGAAAACCCGCACTCATTCGTTAACTAATGCACGGTAATGAATTGTGAAAGTTGCGACAGAAACGTCAATGTGATTAGTTAACGCCAACCCTCCAGCGGGGGAATGCCTTGCGTTTTCATGAACGAAGTCTTCCGGCGTACCTCGTCATGCTTAGGTGCTACGCACAAAAGCTTCACACCATGTCAATGATTACCTCGGTGCTAACTTGCGCAAAATCGAGGTCCACACGGCGCCTCAAAAAGCGGTGCAAAAAAAATTTCTGAAACGCTTTTTTTTTTGAGCATGAACCTTGGAAGTGCTCATTTCTACAACGCTTGCAGCCCTGGGAATGGCCACCGGCTGTGTGATCTGCCGCTCAAGCACAAGCCCGCTGAGGAGGCCCCGCGTCCAGTCGCAGCACGCAGGCACCGCATTGAGACAACGCAAAGGCACCCACGTGTGGCGAACAGACCGGGTGTCTTCTGTGCAAAAAAAAGCCGACCCTGCGGGGTCGGCTTTGGCGGGTGCACGGCTGCGCCGGGTTGGCGTCTTAGCGTCTGGCCGGCGGCAAATCCGTGCAACTTCCATGCGCCACTTCCGCGGCCATGCCCATGCTTTCTCCGAGGGTTGGGTGCGGGT
>CBFGNA010000074.1:0-8860 GCA_965650045.1 uncultured Polaromonas sp. | reverse complement strand
TGAAACCCAGCGACGCCTACGCGCACATCGCGCTGCACAAGACCGAGCGCGTGGAAATCGACAAGCTCGAAGGCCGCATCACCGTCGGGCTGGTCACGCCTTACCCGCCGGGCATTCCGCTGCTGATTCCCGGCGAGGTCTTCAACAAGAAGATCGTCGATTACCTGAAGTTTTCACGCGAATTCAATGCGCAGTGCCCGGGCTTCGAGACCGACATCCATGGCCTGGTCGAGGAGCAGGACGCCGACGGCAAACGCCATTACTACGCCGACTGCGTGAAGGAATAGGGCGGCCCCGCCTCTCTAAGGTGGCGCGGGTGGCATGTCTTCCCGCACCCGCATGAAGCTGGCAAAACGCGGGATGCCGCTGTCATTGACGCCGCGATAACGGAAAGTCACCCAGCTACCGACGGCCGGCGGTTGTTTGCGCTCGGCATCGCTGAAGCCCGTGCCCAGCTTGAAGCGAATCCCGGGCTTTCCGTCCACGCCCGGCGCCTCCACCAGCAGGGCGCCCAGCATGCCCGCATATTTGCCCTGGCCGGGAAGCTGCGACAGCACGCGCGCCTCCGCATCGTCATGGGTTTTCAGCTTGAGCAGGTCGTCATTGCGCAGCGCCTGGTACAGGGATGCACCGCGGTGCAACATCAGGCCTTCACCACCCAGCTTCACGGTTTTCAGCAGCAAGGCCTGCAGGGCGGCCGCGGTGGGGATTTTCTGTTGCGGCACAGCCTGCACCCAGGGCTGGTCGATGCGGCTGACGACGCCATGCAGCGCGGGCAAGCGTTCTGAAAACGTTCCGCCATGGGCCGGCAGGTCGAACACCATGAAACGCATGCCGCGCCAGGCCGCGTCGTCAGGCGTTTGCTGCCGTACCGTGGAGACCGCCTGCGAGAAGCGGCCGCGTCCGGCCCAGAGTTCGCCATCCATGGGCACGCGAGGCCAGCCGGCGGTGAACCAGGCGGGCGCGGCGACGCGTTCACCGCCGCGGGTCAGCAGTTGGCTGCCGTCCCAGTAGCCGCGCACGCCATCGAGTTTTTCGCTGACCCAGTAGTCCTGCAGCGCCATGCCGGGCCGGTAGACATTGGCCAGCATCAGCGGCGGACTGCCGGTGGCCGCCGAAGCGGGCAGCGCAAGCCCAGCCAGGCCGGCAAGCAGGGTCAGCACGCACGCGGCCCGGTGCAGCCAGCCCATGGCGTTCCGCGATTTTCCGGAAGAAGTGTCAGGGCGTGGTGCAGGCATCTGTTGCCGGTAGCCATGCCAGTGCGCTTGACTTGAAACGGTCATGGCCTGAGTGTAAAAATGAACCTGCTCCCGCGCAATGCATGGTGATGGTCACCGGTGCCGTGCCGCCACAACCCCGAAGGACAAGCTTGATCTCGCAAAGCGACTGCCATGGATCTACGCTGGCTGCCGGCGATGTGGCTGGCATCGAACGTGCCACAGCCGCCGCCGTGTCCCCGCAAGCCATCGAAGAGCTGGACGGCTGGCTGCTGGCCTTCGACCGGGGTTCGGTGAACCGGGCCAAAAGCGCGGTGCCGCTGCAACACGCGGTCGGCGATGTCGCAGCCATCGGCCAGATCGAAGCCCGATACCTGGCGCACGGGCTGCCGCCGCTGTTCCGGCTCGCAGACAGCCCCTGTTTCGACGCGGTGCGCCTGCACCTCCTGCGGCGCGGCTACCGCAGCAAGCAGGCGACGCAGGTGCAGGTGGCGGAAGTGGCGGACGTGGCCGCCATGCGTACTGTCTCGTCCCAGCCGCCGGCCGACATCGCCACCGAGCCGGATGCCGCCTGGGCGGCGCTGTTTCTGGGTAACGGCGCGGATCCTGCCGATGGCGCCAGCCGGGTCGCCGCGCTGGCACGCGCGCCAGGCTCGCTGTATGCCAGCGTCCGTGAGGAAGGCCAGACGGTGGCTGCCGGTGCGGCGGCTTTTTCGCAGGGCTGGGTCAGCGTGCACGGCATGCGCACGGCGCCGGCCTGGCGCGGCCGCGGCATGGCCGGACGCATCCTGGCTGCGCTGGCCGAGGCGGCCATGGCACGTGGTGTGGCGCGTTGTTTTCTGCAGGTGGAAGAGGGCAACGCAGCGGCACAGGCACTGTACCGGCGCGCCGGATTTGTCCCGGCCTGGTCGTATGAATACTTGCGCCGGCAGTGATTCCTGCCCGGTCTGCTATGGTTTCAGGAGCTGCTCATGCCCGTGTTCAGGGGGCTGCAGGGCGATTTGATGCCAACCGGGGCGTGAGGCACGATGGCTCGACCGCCGTTTTGGGCCTTTTTTTCAAGCCTTTTTAGCCTCCAGCCCCCGCCAGCCGGGCGTGAGCAGCTATCTATTCGATAGCGTTTGCGACGGCGACGCTGTTCAGCCCGCTTCAGCCGGATCGCTGATCCCGCCCACCACCTGGCTGAAGCCGCCGTCCACATAGGTGATCTCGGCGCTGACACCGGCCGCCAGGTCGCTCAGCAAGAAGGCGGCGACATTGCCGACGTCCTCGATGGTCACGTTGCGGCGGATTGGCGCGGCGGCGGTGGCTTTCAGCATCTTGCCGAAGTCCTTGATGCCGCTGGCGGCCAGCGTCTTGATCGGGCCGGCACTGATGCCGTTGACCCGCATGCCGGTGCCCTTGCTGCCCAGCGACTCGGCCAGGTAACGCACGCTGGCTTCCAGCGATGCTTTGGCCAGGCCCATGGTGTTGTAGTTGGGCAGCACGCGCAGCGCGCCCAGGTAGCTCAGGGTCAGCAGCGCCGATTTCGGGTTGAGCATCGGCAGGGCCGCCTTGGCCATGGCCGGGAAGCTGTAGGCGCTGATGTCGTGCGCAATCCGGAAGCTTTCGCGGCTCAGACCGTCGAGGAAGTCGCCGGCAATCGCCTCGCGCGGGGCAAAACCGATGCTGTGCACAAAGCCGTCAAAGGTCGGCCAGGTTTGCGACAGGTCGGCGAACATTTTTTCGATCTGCTCGTCGCTGCTCACGTCGCAATCAAAAATCAGTTGGGAGTCAAAGTCCGCCGCAAACTCGGTGATGCGGTCCTTGAAACGCTCGCCGACATAGCTGAACGCCAGCTCGGCGCCCTGCGCGTGGCAGGCCTTGGCGATGCCGTAGGCAATCGAGCGATTCGACAACACGCCTGTGATCAACAATTTTTTGCCGTCAAGAAAACCCATCTTCTGCTCCAGTCTGTGCGAGTGAACCGGCAAGCCCCGCCATGCCCCGGGGCGATGCGCGTGATGCCGTCTAAGTAGGGCAGAATTGTCGCATGAGGATTTTTGCGTGGTCGTGCTGTCTGCTGGGGCTTGCCCTCGGGGCCACGCCGTCCTGGGGCGCCCATGGCTACGCACTGTGGGACGACCTGAAGTACCCGCCGGGCTTCACCGCTTTTGACTACGCCAATCCAGAGGCGCCCATTGGCGGCGAGTTGCGGCTGGTCAGCAACCAGCGCCTGTCCACCTTCGACAAATACAACCCCTTCACCATCAAGGGCTCGGCGCCGGCCTATTTGTCGGCCGTGATGTTTGACTCGTTGCTAACCGGCTCCATGGACGAAACCGCCTCCGGCTACGGCCTGCTGGCCGAGGATGTGGCGGTGGCGCCGGACCGGCTCAGCGTCACCTTCCGGATCCGCCGCGAAGCGCGGTTTCACAACGGCGCGCCGGTGCAGGCGGCCGACGTCAAGCACAGCTACGACACGCTCATCGGCCCTTACGTCAGCCCGTCTTACAAATCGCTGCTGGAAGACGTGGCCGGTTGCGACGTGATTGATGCGCAGACCGTGCGTTTCCGTTTCAAAAAGCCGAATCGCGAACTGCCGCTGACGGTGGGTGGCCTGCCGGTGTTCAGCCGCGCCTGGGGCGTTGAAAACGGCAAGGCCAAGCGCTTTGACGAAGTGGTGATGGACATCCCCATCGGCAGCGGGCCTTACAAGATCGGCCCGGTGCGTTTCGGCAAGGACATCACCTATGTGCGGGACCCGCAGTACTGGGGCCGCGACCTGGCGGTGCGCCGCGGCAGCAACAACTTCGACCGCATCACCGTCAAGATCTACAAGGACAACACCGCCCGGCTGGAAGCGCTGAAGGCAGCCGAGTTCGACATGATGACCTTTTACTCGGCGGGCGACTGGGCGCGCCGCGTCAACGGCCGGCGCTTCGACAGTGGCGAGCTGGTCAAGCAGGCTTTCGACCACAAACAGCCGGCGGGTTTCCAGAGTTATGTGCTCAACAGCCGGCGCCCGCAGCTGTCCGACCGGCGCGTGCGCGAGGCACTGGGCCTGGCGCTGGATTACGAGTGGATGAACCGCCAGATGTTCTACAACGGTTACCCGCGCGTGCAGGTCCTTTTCGGCAACACCGATTGCGCCGCCACCGGCACACCGTCGCCCGAAGAACTGGCGCTGCTGGAGCGCTGGCGCGGCAAGGTACCCGACGCGGTGTTCGGCCCGATGTACACACCGCCCACTACCGAAGGCCCAGGCCAGTCGCTGCGCGCCAACCTGCGGCGCGCCCAGGCCCTGCTCAAGGACGCTGGCTGGATCTACCGGGACGGCGCACTGCGCAATACCAAAGGCGAGGCCATGGTGCTTGAATACCTGGACAGCCGCGAGGGCGGGGTGCGCACCATCGCGCCCTGGCTGCGCAATCTGGAGAAGCTGGGCATCGAATTGCGCTTTTCGCCGGTGGATTTTGCGCTGTACCAGCAGCGCCTGGACAAGTTCGAGTTCGACGTCACCACCATCAATTTCCCCGGTTCCCACGATCCCGGCCAGCAGCTGGCCGACGTTTTCGGCAGCAAGGCGGCCGACACTGAAAGCTCCGGTAACTTCATGGGTGTGAAAAGCCCGGCCGTCGATGCGCTGGTGGCCGCGGCTGCCGGCGCGCGCAGCAAGGCCGAACTGCTGCCGGCCTGCCGCGCGCTGGACCGCGTGATCATGCACAGCCACTACCTGATTCCCCAATGGACCTTGATGTCGCACCGCATGGCTTACAACGCCTGGCGCCTGGCCTTCAAGGCGCCGATGCCGCCCTACGCCAGTGCCGAAGGCTGGGTCATGGGCTACTGGTGGGCACGTTTGCCGCCGAAGGAAGGGCGCTAGTGTCCTGTCCTGCAAATAAGGTGATGAAATGAAATTGTCCATTCGGCTGTCAGGCAAGGCGCGAGGAGGCGACATAGCCGCAGCTATGGCAACGACGAACAACGCCGCATGGCGGCCTAATGGGCGATTTCATATCGCCTTTGTTTGTGGGACAGGACACTAATGTTCGCCTACATCCTCAAACGCCTGTTGCTGATGATCCCGACCCTGCTGGGCGTGTTGCTGATCACCTTTGCCGTGATCCAGTTTGTGCCCGGCGGTCCGGTCGAGCAGTACATGGCCGAGGCCAAGGGATTTGGCGGCGTCGAATCCGGCGGCTCCAGCTACCGCGGCAACCAGGGGGTGGACCCGAAACGGGTGGAGCAGATCAAGGCCCTGTACGGATTTGACAAGCCGGCGCATGAGCGCCTGCTGCAGATGCTGGGGCAGTTTGCGCGGTTTGACCTCGGCAAAAGTTTTTTCCAGAACAAGGACGTCTGGAGCCTGATCGTGGAGAAGCTCCCGGTGTCCATCAGCCTGGGCCTGTGGACTTTTTTCATCAGTTACGGCGTGGCCGTGCCGCTGGGCGTGGCCAAGGCGGTGCGCGCGGGTTCGCGTTTTGACCTGGTCACCACCTTGCTGATCCTGGTCGGTTATGCGATTCCCGGCTTTGTGCTGGGCGTCGCCTTGCTGGTGATTTTTGGCGGACAACTGCAGTGGTTCCCCTTGCGCGGCCTGACCTCGCCGAACTGGGATGAATTGAGCTGGGCCGGCAAGGTGGTGGATTACCTCTGGCATATCGCGCTGCCGGTCACGGCCATGGTGTTTGGCAGTTTTGCGGTGACGGCCATGCTGACCAAAAATGCCTTTCTTGAGGAAATCCGGAAGCAATATGTGCTGACTGCGCGGGCCAAAGGGCTGGACGAGAGGAAGGTGATGTGGAAACACGTGTTCCGCAATGCGCTGATCCCCATCATCACGGGTTTCCCTGGCGCCTTCATCGGCGCGTTTTTCACCGGTTCGCTGTTGATCGAGACCCTGTTCTCGCTCGACGGGCTGGGCCTGCTCAGTTACGAAAGCGTGATCCGGCGTGACTACCCGGTGGTGCTGGGCACGCTCTACCTGTTCACGCTGATTGGGCTGCTGACAAAATTGCTGAGCGACCTTTGTTATGTCTGGGTGGACCCGCGTGTCAAATTTGATTGAACCCGTTTCCGTTCGGGCTGAGCCTGTCGAAGCCGCTGTGAGCCCTTCGACAGGCTCAGGGCGAACGGTATCACTGAGCCCGTCACGGCGCGCCTGGCGGCGCTTTCGGCGCAACCCGCTGGGTTTCTGGAGCCTGGTTCTTTTTTCGCTGATGGTGGTGCTCAGCCTGTTGGCCGAGGTCTTGTCCAATGACCGGCCCCTGATCGTGCGCCATGAGGGCACGACCTATTTTCCCGTCGTCAAGGACTATTCCGAACAGACTTTTGGCGGCGATTTCCCGACGCCGGCCGATTACCTCGATCCCTTCATCCGCGAACGCATCACCAGCGGCGGCAACTGGGCGATCTACGCGCCCAACCCTTACGGGCCCAAAACGCTGAACTACTTCGCCAAATCGCCGAGCCCGGCTGCGCCCACTCGCGACAACTGGCTGGGCACCGACGACCGCGGCCGCGACCTGCTGGCGCAGCTGCTTTATGGTTTTCGCGTCAGTGTGCTGTTTGGCCTGGCGCTGACGGTCACCGGCACGGTGCTGGGCATCCTGGCGGGCGCGGTGCAGGGCTTTTTTGCCGGCAAAACCGACCTGGCTTTCCAGCGTTTCATCGAGATCTGGAGCGCCATGCCTGAGCTGTATCTGCTCATCATCTTCAGCGCGATCTTCACGCCCAGCGTGGCCTTGCTGCTGATTTTGCTGAGCCTGTTCGGCTGGATGGGCCTGTCCGACTATGTGCGCGCCGAATTTCTGCGCAACCGCCAGATGGACTACGTGCGCGCCGCGCGCGCGCTGGGCGTGGGCAACCTGCAGATCATGTGGCGCCACATCCTGCCCAACAGCATGACGCCGGTGGTGACCTTTCTGCCGTTTCGCATGAGCGCGGCCATTCTGGCGCTGACCTCGCTGGACTTTCTCGGGCTGGGGGTGCCGCCGGGCACGCCTTCCCTGGGCGAGCTGCTCAGCCAAGGCAAGGCCAACATCGACGCCTGGTGGATTTCCCTGTCCACCTTTGGCGTGCTGGTGATGACCCTGCTGCTGCTGACTTTCATGGGCGATGCCTTGCGTGATGCGCTGGACCCGCGCAAGGCGGACAAATAATGGCCCCCCCGCTCCGGACCGAGGTGTCTCCACTGCTGGCCGTCAAGGACTTGCGCATCTCTTTTGCCGGCAAAGAAGTTGTCCACGGCGTCAATTTCAGCATTGCACCGGGCGAGAAGCTGGCGCTGGTGGGCGAATCCGGCTCCGGCAAAACCGTGACGGCGCTCAGCCTGCTGCGCCTGGTACAAAACGCCGACATCACCGGTTCTGCAAGCCTTTTTGGCCCCCAGCCCCCGTCCACAGGGCGTAACTTGCTATCAATTCCAGAGCGAGAGCTTCGCGGCATCCGTGGCGAGGAAGTCGCCATGATCTTCCAGGAACCGATGACGGCGCTCAATCCGCTGTTTTCCGTGGGCGACCAGATCGCCGAAGTGCTGCAACTCAAGCAGTCCCTGAGCAAACGCCAGGCCTGGGATGCCGCCATCGAGGCGCTGGCCGCCACCGGCATCACCGAAGCCGCGCGGCGCGCGCATTCCTTCCCGCACCAGCTTTCTGGCGGCCAGCGCCAGCGCGCCATGATTGCGATGGCGCTGGCCTGCCGCCCGCGCCTGCTGTTGGCCGACGAACCGACCACGGCGCTCGACGTCACCCTGCGCATGCAGATCCTCGAACTGCTGTCCGACCTGCAGCGTCAGACCGGTATGGCGGTGCTGCTGATCACCCACGACCTGAACCTGGTGCGCAAATTCGCCGACCGGATCGCGGTGATGGAAATGGGCCATCTGGTGGAGGAGGGCACAGTGGACGCTGTTTTTGCCAACCCGGAACATGCCTACACCCGGCGGTTGATTGACAGCCGGCCGGTGCGCGATGTTGCCGGGAGCCCGCCTGACGCAGCCGCAGCGCCCGTGATGCGGGCCGGCGACTTGCGGGTGTCTTATCCGGTGCGGCTTCCCGGTGTGGCGGGCTGGTTCAAGTCGGGTGAGTTTGTGGCGGTCAAGGGCGCAAGTTTCCAGATTCCGGCCGGGCAGACCCTGGGCGTGGTCGGTGAGTCGGGCTCCGGCAAATCCACCCTGGCACTGGCGGCGCTGGGCCTGCATCCGCACCGGGGTCAACTGGCGGTGCTTGGCAAAGCCTGGAGCGGAAGCTCAGCCAGCAACAAGGCTCTGCGCCGGGCGGTGCAGGTGGTGTTTCAGGACCCGTTTTCCTCGCTGTCGCCGCGCATGACGGTCGAGGAAATCGTCGGCGAGGGATTGCGCGTGCACGAGTCCGGCCTGTCGGCGGCCCAGCGCCAGGCGCGGGTCCTGGCTGCGCTGGCCGACGTCGGCATGGGGGAAATCCAGTTCCCGGGCCTGCTGCAGCGTTACCCGCACGAGTTTTCGGGCGGGCAGCGCCAGCGCCTGGCGATTGCCCGCGCGCTGATCGTGCAGCCGCAATTGCTGGTGCTGGACGAGCCGACCAGCGCGCTGGACGTGACCATCCAGAAACAGGTGCTGCAATTGCTGCAAAAGCTGCAGCGGGAACGCGGCCTGAGTTATTTGCTGATCACCCACGATGTAG
>CBFGNA010000073.1:0-8970 GCA_965650045.1 uncultured Polaromonas sp. | reverse complement strand
GTGCCCTTGAGCATGCCCACCAGCGTGGCGCTTTCGAGCACGTCGAGCTGGTCGGCGGTCTTGTCGAAATAGGTGCGCGCGGCCATCTCGATGCCATAGGCGTTGTACAGAAAGGGCACGGTGTTCAGGTAGGTCTCCAGGATCTCGTCCTTGGAATACACCGCCTCGATCTTCAGCGCGGTGATGGCTTCCTTGATCTTGCGCGTCAGCGTGCGCGAACGGCCGATGTCTTCCGGATAAAGATTGCGCGCCAACTGCTGGGTCAGCGTCGAGCCGCCCTGCACACGGCCGCGCACCGTGTTCAGGGCCGCCGCCGTCGTGCGCCGCAAGTCCATGCCATGGTGCTTGTAGAAGCGGCTGTCCTCGGTGCTGATCAGGGCGTTGACCACATGCGGCGAAATATCTGCCAGCTTGACCCAGTCCCGGTCGGCGCGCTTGAACACCGCCAGTTGGCGGCCGTCCGCCGAGAGCACCACCGAGGGTTGAGCTGCCTTGGCCTTACGCAGGTCGGCAATGCTCGGCGTGGAGGGAATCAGCACAAGCACATAAATCACCAGCACCGCCAGCAGTGACGCCAAGCCCCAGCCCAAGCCGCGCATGACCCGACGGCCGCAGCGCCTGCCGCCGGAAACACCAGGTGGCTGCGGACTCACTGGCGCGGGTTCGGGCTGGGGCTGGGGCTGGGGTTCAGGTTCACTCAGGTCGATGTCAGGCAGGGTGCTCATGTGCCAGCAGCGTAGGCGGCTGTGCCCGCCGGAACTGTAGGACGCCAGGCAAAGACGCCATCGGCAGGTGCGAGCGCCAGCGGTCGGCAGACACTAAACATCCGCCATTCTTGTGCATTAAAAAGCCTTCCAGCCCTTGATGCACAAGCGCCACCAGCTCTTTTTTTGATAGCAGCTCCAAAAATGACAGGCCTGAAAAACGTCCAGCGCGGGCAGTTGGCAGCGGCAAGCGCCTACAGGGCCGGCAAGGTGCGTGGCTTACGCTGCTTGCACCAGCGCGCCAGGAAGGCGCCTAGGAAGCATCGTCACCCACTTTCAGCAGGAACCCACCATGACCGCACCCAATGTTCAACCCGACCGCATCGATGTCAACGACCCCGCCGCCTGCGCGGCCTGGGCCAAAAAGCTTGCCAGCACGGAAGAACAGTTGCGTGAAGCCGTTGCCGCCGTTGGCGACAAGGCCGCCGACGTTGAGATGCACCTCAAGGGCGCACGCAGCACCACGAATGCCGACCGGGTGCGCGAACTGGGCGGGTCGTGAGCGAGCCTTTTCTCGGCAGCGCCCTGCATGGCGCGCTGGCGCTGTTCCTTGGCGTCATCGCCTTGCTGGGCCTGGTCATCTGGTCGATCAAGCGGCATCGCAGCCCCAAGCTGAAGATCGAATGCGGCGCATCCATCGCCACCTTGATGCCCTCGCTGGCCGGGCTGAGCCTGGGCAGCGTACACCACGGCAACTCGGTTGAGCTGCTTGAAAACGGCGCCTTCTTCGACGTGCTGATCGAACGCATAGGCGCCGCGCAGCAAACCGTTCATTTCGAGACCTTTTTGTGGAAGGAAGGCGTGCTGGGCCAGCGCATGGCCGATGCGCTGGCCGAACGCGCGCGCGCCGGACTGAAAGTGCGGGTCCTGCTGGACGCCACCGGCTCCAAGAAAATCGGCAAAGCCGAGCGCCAACAAATGCTGGACGCTGGCTGCAGGTTCGAGATGTTCCACAAGCGCTCGATCTACAACATCGGCGTGATGAACGAGCGCGACCATCGCAAGCTCGTGGTGATTGACGGCAAGGAAGCGTTTGTCGGAGGCCACTGTGTCGTGGACGACTGGCTGGGCAACGCCGAAGATGGCCAGCATTTCGCCGATCTCAGCCTGCACCTGCGCGGCCCCATTGTTCACAGCGTGCAGGCGGCCTTCAGCGAGAACTGGGGCGGCCAGACCGGCGAGCTATTTGTCGGCGACGACGTTTTTCCCGAGCTGGAGCCTGCCGGCGACGTGGCCATCCACGCCGCCTATGCCAAACCCGAGGGTTCGGCCCCGGCCGTCAAAATCCTGCACCACACCGTGATCTGCCTGGCCAAACAACGCATCTGGATCCAGAACCCCTACTTCATCCCCGAGCCCGAAGCCATTGACGCTTTCGGCGAAGCCGTCAAACGCGGCGTGGATGTACGCGTGATGATGCCGTCCACCAGCGGTTCCGACAACCCCATGGTGCAGCACGCGGGCCACCGCAATTTTGAAAAGCTGCTCAAGTGCGGCGTGCGCCTGTTCGAGTACCCGCACACCCTGCTGCACCAGAAGGTCATGACCATCGACGGCGTCTGGAGCGCCATCGGCTCCAGCAACTTCGACGACCGCTCTTTCGACACCAACGACGAAATCACGCTGGGCATCCTGGACGAAACGCTGGCCGGCCAGCTGGACGCCGTGTTCGAGAAATACGTGGGACGCTGCCAGGAGATTGAACTCAAGACCTGGCAGCAGCGCGGCCTGTGGCACAAGTTCAAGGACAACCTGTTTTACATGTTCAACGAGCTGCTGTGAGCGGGTTCGGCAGCAAGCGAACCAATAGCCGCCGCAAGCAACCGCGGTTGTTGACAGACAGGCCGTCCAGAAACGAAACAAGGACCTGAAGGTCCTTGTTTGAGGGGCATTTTGGGGTGGCTGATGGGGCTCGAACCCACGACAACAGGAATCACAATCCTGGACTCTACCAACTGAGCTACAGCCACCGAAGCCCTCAATTATAGCGGCAACTGCGAGCCTGCTGGCGGCGTCGCCCCATCACGCGCCAATTTTAAGCGTCAGTTTTCAAGCGCCGGTTTTGGGCGCGGCGGGCCGGGGGACCTTGATATCGGCCTTGAACCGTTCCTTGAGGATGTTGTAGTAAGCCAGGCTTTCTGCAGAAGTCCACCACTGGGTGTACTGGGTCTGTTCCTGCTGGGCCAGCGTTGCCGCGGGCGTCTCGCGGGGCAGCACCTTCAGAACCTTGACCACGTTGTAACCCTGGGGGCCGAGATCCACGCCCACCCAAGCAGGCAGATTGCCGGTATCGGCGCTCAGCGCGGCTTTGAGCGTGTCCAGCGGCAACTGCTGGGCCTGCTCGCGCGACACCACCACCGCTGCGGGCAGGTTGGCGCCCGCAGGGCTGGCCTTCCAGGCCGCGAGTTTTTCGGCGCCTTCCTTGCGCGCCATCTCGGCGCCACGCTGCTGCTGCAAGGCCTTGCGAACCTGCTCTTTCACCTCGGCCAGCGGCAAGGCCCGCGCCGCGGTATGCCGGGTCACGCGGCCCGACACGAGCTGGTTGCCGCCAAGGTCCAGCGCTTCGGTATTGCGTTTTCTCTCCAACGCATCCGCTGAGAACAGGGCTGCGAGGAATTTGGGATTGGCCAGGGCGCCGGTCGCATCCGGGGCGGGCGTGCGGGACAGCTTGCTGGCGGTTTTGACGTCCAGCTTCAACCGTTCGGCAATCGGGCGCAGGCTCTCGGACTGCTCGTAAACCGCATTGCTGAAAGTCTCGGCCATCTCGGCGAATTTTTTCTGCGCCTGCTGCTGCCGCAACTCAGCCTCCAGCGCGGGCTTCATCTCTTCAAAGGTCTTCTGCTTGGGCGCCTTGATGTCCGTCAGCTTGATGATGTGGTAGCCAAATTCGGTTTCCACCACGTCGCTGATGTCGCCCTTTTTCATGGCAAAAGCAGCGTCCGCAAAAGGCTTGACCATGGACTTGCGTGTGAAGAAATCAAGGTCGCCTCCATTGGCGGCCGAGCCGGTATCGCTGGAGTTCTTGCGGGCCACGTCTGCAAACGATTCCGGCGCCTTTTTCACGGCAGCCAGCAACTGCTCGGCTTTTTCCCTGGCCTTCTGCCGGTCTGCAGCCGGCGCGGAGGCCGGCGACTCGATCAGGATGTGGCTGGCGCGCCGCTCTTCATTGCCTGCGAGCTGGGCGGCATTTTGTTCGTAATAGGTCTTGAGGTCCTGCTCGTTGAGCGTGATGCCCTTGGTCACGGCATCCATGTTCAGTACGGCGTATTCGATGTCCACCTGCTCGGGCGCCTGGAACAGGGCGAGGTTGTCCTTGTAGAACTGTTCGAGTTCCGCTTCGCTGGGGTTCACCCGTGCGGCGTAATCTGCCGTGTTGAAACGCGCCACCTGGACCTCGCGCTTTTCAAAAAAGGCTTTCAGCGACACGTCCGCCGCACCCTTGGCCGCAAAACCGCTGGCCGCCACGCCGAGCATCACCTGGCGCATGGCGAGTTCCGACCGCAAGCTGGCTTCGTAGGCTTCCGGGGTCATGCCCGCCTGCGCCACAAATCCGGCGCGGTCAAATTTGCCGTCGGGCAATCTGAAGGCGGCCAGCGCCTTGTCCTCGGCATAAAGCCGCTGCAACTTCTGGTCCGGAACCACGAGTCCGTTCTGGGTTGCAGCGACGGCAAACACGCGATCACGCACCAGGCGTTCCAGCGTGGCGTACCGGGCTTCCGGAGAATCGAGCAGCTTGGCGTCGATGGTGGGCATGGAGGCGCGCAGGCGGTTGACTTCGTTCTGGTGCGCCTGGTCCCATTCCGCCTGCGTGATGTCGCGGCCGTCTACGCGTGCCACAGCGGCCTCGTTCTGCCGGTTGCGGTTGTAGCCATCCAGACCAAACAGCACAAAGGACGGAACAATGAGCAGGAACAGCAAGCCCATCGTGACCTTGGTGTGCTTGCGAATGAATTCAAACATCTCGGATTTCCTGTGCGGCTGCGAATGGCCATTGATAACAAATTTTTACGCCAGCCAACATGAAAAAAGGCGAACCATGTGTTCGCCTTTGTCAGTTTCTGGTGGGTGCTGACGGGCTCGAACCGCCGACCTACGCCGTGTAAGGGCGCTGCTCTACCAACTGAGCTAAGCACCCCACCTCAACTTTTACTTCATCTGCATCAGTTCAGGGCGTCCTTGAGGGCTTTGCCTGGACGGAACTTGGGCACTTTGGCTGCCTTGATTTTAATCGCATCGCCGGTGCGCGGATTGCGGCCGGTGCGCGCAGCGCGTTTGCCCACGGCAAAAGTGCCAAACCCCACCAGAGACACGGAGCCTCCTTTTTTCAGGGTGGTTTTGACAGCGCCAATGGTTGACTCCAGCGCGCGCGTGGCGGCAGCTTTGGAAATGTCAGCGTTTTTGGCAATGTGCTCGATCAGTTCAGTCTTGTTCACAAGGAGCCCCTCGTTGATAAAGTTAATCTGGTTGTCTCTGGAAATATCTCCCCTGGACATCTGCAAAAAGATGGCAGCGGGAGGCGGCATGTGCAGATCGTCTGCTGCGTCCAATTAGAGCCATGGACTCCAACCGTGTCAATACAACATCAGACTTTTACAACGTGCGGTGGCGGATTCTAGTCCTTTTTCACACTTGGCCCGCTTGTCCGCACCGGTGCCCCGTATCCGCGAAGTCCGTCAGGCCCGCTGTCCTGCTTCAGCCGAGTGCCTGCGCAATCGCCTTGCCCAGGTCGCTGCCGCTGGAGTTTCCACCCAGGTCGGGCGTGCGCGGTGCACCGCTGTGGGGATCGAGCACTTTTTCAATGGCCCGCAGCACGGCATCGTGTGCGTCCTTGTGGCCAAGAAACTCCAGCATCATGGCGCCGCACCAGATCTGGCCAATGGGATTGGCGATATTGCGCCCCGCGATGTCCGGGGCCGATCCATGCACCGGCTCGAACAGCGAAGGAAACTTTCTTTCGGGATTGAGGTTGGCACTGGGGGCAATGCCGATGGTGCCGGTGCATGCCGGGCCGAGGTCGCTGAGGATGTCGCCGAACAGGTTGCTCGCCACCACCACATCGAAAAAATCCGGGCGCTGCACAAAATGCGCGGTCAGGATGTCGATGTGAAATTTGTCGAGCTTGAGGTCGGGATAATTTTTGGCCATCTCGGCCACCCGCTCATCCCAATAAGGCATGGTGATCGCAATGCCGTTGGATTTGGTCGCGCTGGTCAGGTGTTTCTTGGGCCGCGACTGCGCCAGCTCAAATGCAAACTTCAGCACGCGGTCCACGCCAATGCGTGAAAAGACACTTTCCTGCATCACGATTTCGCGCTCGGTGCCGGCATACATGCGCCCGCCGATGCTGGAATATTCGCCTTCGGTGTTTTCGCGCACGATGTACATGTCGATCTCGCCGGGCAGGCGCGCGCTGCCGTCGCGGCGCACCACCGGTGCAATGATGCCGGGCATCAGCCGCGCAGGCCGCAGGTTGATGTACTGGTCGAACTCGCGCCGGAACAGCAGCAGCGAGCCCCACAGTGACACGTGGTCGGCGATTTTTTCAGGCCAGCCAACGGCACCGAAGTAAATCGCGTCGTGTCCGCCGATCTGGTCTTTCCAGTTGTCGGGCATCATCTGGCCGTGTTTTTCGTAGTAGTCCCAGCTGGAAAAATCGAAGTGGTCAAACTGCAGGTCAATGTTGAATTTCGAGGCGGCCGCTTCCATCACGCGCACGCCCTCGGGCATGGTTTCCTTGCCGATGCCATCGCCCGCGATGACCGCGATTCTTTTCTTGCCGGTGCTCTTGTTCATGGTGTGTCCTTGGTTCAGGTGGTAAAAAAATTCAGCGCCTCGTCCAGCAGCAAGGCCGGTGCTTCTTCGGCAATGTAGTGGCCGCAAGGCAGTGAACGGCCGGAGACCTCGCCGGCACACGCCCGCCAGAGCGCCAGCACATCAAAACTCTGGCCAACGGCGCCATGCTCACCCCACAGCACGCGCAGCGGCTGCGCCAGCTTGCGGCCTGCAGCCAGATGGGCACGGTCATGCGCCAGGTCCACGCCGGCGGAAGCACGGTAATCTTCACAAATGGCCTCGCCGCTGCCTGGAATCTGCACACAGCGCTCGTATTCGGCCATGGCCCCGGCTGAAAAAGCGGCCAGCCCGGCGTGGCGTTTGCCCATCACGCTGCGGATGTAACGGACCGGGTCACTGTTGATCAGCGCTTCGGGCAGGGGCGGCGGCTGGATCAGGAAAAACCAGTGCCAGTAAGCACGCGCAAACGCCTCCGAGGTGTTCTCGTACATGGCCAGCGTGGGCGCGATGTCCAGCAGCATCATTCTTTCGACAGCCGCCGGGTGGTCGGCCGCCAGGCGGTGTGCCACGCGCGCACCGCGGTCATGCGCCAGCACCTGAAAATGCCCGAAGCCATGGTGGCGCATCACGGCCATCGCATCCAGCGCCATGGCACGTTTTGAATGGTTGACGTGTTCGGGATCGGCTGCGGGCCGCACAGAATCGCCGTAGCCACGCAAGTCCATCATCACCACGGTGAAATGCCTCGCGAGTTCGCTGGCCACCCGGTGCCACATCACATGGGTTTGCGGATGCCCATGAATCAGCAGCAGCGGAGCGCCCTGCCCGCCCCGCAGCGTTCGCAGCACGCCGGCCGGCCCGCCAATATCCTGCTGAACAAATCCCTCAAACATGGGGTTGCCTGCGGCGGTGGTGAATCTCTGTCCTGGTTGTCTCTGGCGTTGTCATGCTGGACGTATTTTTGCGCAAGCCGCCTGCCCTATTCAAGCAATAATCCGTCAATTGATTATTCTTCCAAAGACAAGAATGGACCGTGGTGACCTGGAACTTGTGCTGGCGGTGCGCGAACACGCCAGCCTGAGCGGTGCAGCCATCAGCCTCGATCTGGCGCCGCCGGTGGTGACGCGGCGGCTGGCCGCGCTGGAAGCCCGCCTCGGCCAGCGGCTGTTCCAGCGCACCACCCGGCGCGTCAGCCCGACCGCCGAAGGCGAGACGGTGTGTGAACGCGCCGAGGTTCTGCTGCGCGGTTTCACGGACCTCGAAGCGGAGCTGCAGGAGCGCAAGGCCGAGCCCACGGGTCTGATCCGGCTCGCGGCCACGCTGGGTTTCGGGCGCTTGTGGCTGGGACCGGCGCTGGCCAGTTTCCAGGAACGCTACCCCCGCCTGGACATCCAGCTGCAATTGAGCGAACACCTGCCGGACCTGGCTGCGGAAGGTTTCGATGGGGCGGTCTGGTTGTGGCAGGTCGAAGGGCGGCAAGCCGCGCAGTGGGTGTCGCGCCGGCTGGCGCGCAACCAGCGCGTGCTGGTGGCTTCCCCGCGTTACGTGCGGCAGCATGGCCTGCCTGCCAGCCTGGACGAGTTGCAACACCACGCCTGCCTGATCGTTCGGGAAAACGCCGGCGCCACCGGCCAGCGTTTTGACATCTGGCCGCTGCAAAAGGAACGCGACAAGGCGCCGGCGCGGGTCCGCGTGCACGGACCGCTGTCGAGCAATTCGGGTGAACTGGTGCGTGACTGGTGCCTGGCCGGCCGCGGCATCATGTTGCGCAGCCTGTGGGACATCGCACCCCAGCTGGGCAACGGTGAGCTGGTGCGCGTCTTGCCGACCTATGCCATGCCGGATGCCGACATCCACTGGCTGGCGCCCTACCGCACGGACTCACCGCGCCGCATCCGCTTGCTCGTCGATTTTTTGCTCACGCAGTTCCAGGGCGCCCCCTGGAAAACTACGGCGCAGGCCGCGCGGGCCGCACCACGAGGCTCACGCCCAGCGCCGTGAGTGCCGTGCCGGCAACCGTGACCAGCGTGATGCTTTCACCAAACAGCAGCCAGGCCATCAGCGCCGTGGTGGGTGGGACCAGGTACAGCAGGCTGGTCACGGCGGTGGCCGCGCCGCGCTGGATCAGCATGTAGAGCAGCGAGCTGCCGCCCAGTGTCAGGCCCAGCACCGACCACGCCAGTGCGCCCACAAAGCCTCCCGTCCACTGAACCGTTTCGGCTTCCAGAAAGGTGAACGGCAGGGTCACCAGCAAGGCAGCGCCGAGCTGAATGGCGTTGGCGCTGCGCACATCGGCGGGCTGGACAAAGCGCTTCTGGTAAAGCGTGCCGGCGGTGATGCTCAGCAGCGCAAAAACCGCCCAGGCCAGGGTGTAGGCCGTGGCTTCGTTGCCCGCGCCGAACTTGCGCGA
Organism: uncultured Polaromonas sp.; assembly: GCA_965650045.1. Taxonomy (GTDB): domain Bacteria; phylum Pseudomonadota; class Gammaproteobacteria; order Burkholderiales; family Burkholderiaceae_C; genus Polaromonas. The sequence goes on along the minus strand of CBFGNA010000073.1, from coordinate 3 downwards.
CAC
>CBFGNA010000072.1:0-9050 GCA_965650045.1 uncultured Polaromonas sp. | reverse complement strand
CCGAGCGCCAGCAGGGTACGCAAAGTCTCCTCATCGTCCGCGACGGACGCGATGGTCACGGCGTCGTAGCGGTCCTTGTCGAGCAGATCGATGTCGGCGCCGGCCTTCACCAGCGCGCGAATCGCTTCACGCTGCCGTGCAAAAGCCGCCACATGCAGCGGCGTGCGGCCGTTGCCGTCCCGCGCATTCAGGCCCGCACCTGCCGCGGCCAGGCGGGTGATGTTCGCGGTATCGCCTGTGTGCGCCGCGGCGTGCAGGCCGGTGTAGGCCGCCGCTTCCGCGGCGCTGGGTGCGACCTGCGCCATGGCTGAAGAGGTGCTCACTGCCGCGATGCCCATGACAGCGGCGGTGACCAGTTTTTCCAAAAGCAGATACGGGGTGCGGCGCATGGCGTTCTCCTGGGCGTGATGGCTGTTTCGTTTCGGCTTATTTCAACTGGTCCTTGACCTTGTCCAGCGCGACCATGGCGCACTGTTCGTCGAGGTGGCCGCCGGGTGCGCCGCCCACCCCCACCGCGCCGATGACCTCGTTGCCCACTTTCACCGGCACACCACCCCCCAGCAGCAGAAAGCCCGGAATGTGCACCAGGTTGGCCGCTGCCGGATTCTTTTGCGCGCCGTCCATCATGGCCAGCGTGGTGTTTTTGGCGGATGCCGAGGTAAAGGCTTTTTGCAGGCTGGCGGCCAGCGTGTGCGGGCCGGCGTTGTCGGCCCGCTGCACGGCGCGTATGCTGCCGGCGCGGTCCACCACCGTGGCCGCCACCGCATAACCACTGGCACTGCAGGCTGCGACAGTGGCCGAAGCGAGCTGGTTGGCCAGTTCCAGCGACATGTTTTTCTCGGTGCGTACGCTCTGGGCGGAAGCCGCCGCGGAGACGAGGGCGAGGCAGAGGGCGGAAGTCTTGATGATGAGGTGGCGCATGGTGTGTTCTCCGGGATGTTGCACGGTTCGATTACCGTGAGAGAACTTTAGAAAAGCGCAGGCCGTCCCGCCATTCGTAGCGCTACGCCCGGGACTCCGTAAAACTACGGAGACCGGCCCGCTTTTCAGGGGCTCGCTTCGACCAGTGATGCGTAGTGCCGTATCAGCTGCGCCAGCGATTCGGCTTCGAGCTTGGCGAACAGATTGGCGCGGTGGCTTTCCACCGTGCGTGGCGACACATCCAGGGCCCGGCCGATTTCCTTGTTGGTCAGCCCGGCCACGATCAGGCCCAACACCTCGCGTTCGCGCGCAGACAGCTGCGCGTAGCGTTGCTGCGCGTGGCGGTCGGCCTGGCTGCGCTCACGTGACTTCACATGCTGGCGCACCGCGTTCTGCAGCGCTTCCAGCAAGGCTTCGTCATCCACCGGCTTTTCGAGGAACTCGGCCGCGCCGGCCTTGAAGGCGCGGCGGCACATCTCCACCGTGCCGTGCCCGGTCAGCATGATCACCGGCTGGTCCACCCCCTGGGCCACCAGCGTGTCCAGCAAGCTCAGGCCGCTGATGCCGGGCATGCGCACATCAAGCACGATGGCGCCCACGGCCTGGCGGTCGAAGGCCGCGATGAAAGCCTGTGGATCGGACCATGCCTGCACGCGCAGGCCCACCGTGCCGATCAGCAGTGCCAGGCTGCTGCGCACCGCCTCATCGTCGTCGATCAGGTGGATCAGCGGCGACAGGCTGGCGCCCGGGGCGGACGCATTCATGGCTGGCCTTCCGGTGTGCCGGCGGCCAGCGGCAGCAACAGCCGGAACTCCGCGCCGCGCGTTGCATGGGGCCCGGCGTGCAGGCTGCCGCCCATGCCGGTGGCCAGCGTTTCGCACAGGCTCAAGCCCAAGCCGAGACCGGCGTCACGGGTGGTGAAAAACGGCTCGAAGATGCGCGCCCGCACCTCGTCCGTCATGCCCGGCCCGCTGTCGGTCACGCTGATTCCACCTTGTGCGTCGCTCGCGGTCACGGCGACGGTCAATTGCCGCTCCCCTGCCGGCACCCGTTCCAGCGCCTGCAGCGCATTCATCAACAGGTTGTGGATGATTTGCTCCAGCGCCACCGGTTCGGCCAACACGGCGACCCGGGCCGTGGGCAGCTCCAGCCGCGGCAGCACCTCGCGCCGGCTGAACTCCGGCTCCAGCAGATACAAGGCATTCTGGACCGCCTGTTGCAAATCGACGGCCTGCAGCTGGGCCGCCAGATCGGGGCGCTCGACAGCGCGGCGCAGCCGCCCCACCACGGCCGATGCGCGACGCGCCTGTTCGACGGCCTGTGCCATCGCACCACGGATCACCGGCAGGTCCGGCGGCTCCTCGTCCAGCAGGCGTGCCGAGGCCTGGGTGTTGGCCAGCAAGGCGGTCAGCGGCTGGTTCAGTTCATGCGCCATGCCGGCCGCCAGTTCGCCGAGGGCATTGAGGCGGGCCACCTGTCCCAGCCGCAACAGCTCCTCGGCGCGGCGGCGTGCGGCACGCTGGCGCAGCAGGGCCAGCCAGCCGGTCAGTGCGGCTGCCACCAGCGCGGCCCAGGCCAGCATCCAGCCCCAAGGCAGCTCCAGCCAGCCGATCTGGCGCTGTGCAAAAACGTCAAAAGGCTGGCTCTCGGCGGCCAGGTGTTTGTGAAACTCGAAGCGCCAGCCACCCTGGCCGATGTGTCCAGCCTGCAGCACATACGCCTGCCCCTCATGCAGCAGCACCACGCGAACCGGGCTGGTCTCCGGGACCATCGGCCATTCGCTCCAGGGCACCACCTGTCGAAGGTCCATCTGCAGCGCATAACTGGCTGGCTCGGCCGCCAGCACCAGCTGGTAGCGGCCACGCGCAAAATCGACGTCGGCCAAAGCCGGCCGGCGCAGCGCGCGCGACAGGGTTTCAGCCACCCGCAGCCGCTCGTCGGCCCACACGCCTTCGCGGTCCCGCCGCTGCACCGCGGTGATCTGTGGATACACAGCCATCAGGCGCTGCTCGGGCCGGGAGGCATCTGGCGGGGCCTGCAGCAGCGCCAGCGTGGCCATCACGGCGTCGTGTTGCACCACGCGCTGGCTGAGCAGCCGGTGCACGATACGCGCATCGGTTTCAAAAGCGTCACGTTGTTGCGCCAGCTCCATGCGCGCCAGGACCACGCTGCCCAGCGCCGTGACCAGGCCCCAGAGCAGCAGTCCGATCCAGCGGTGTTGGCGTGCCTTGAACATCGCTGCATTTTTGCATGGCGCCTCGCGGCGCGGGGCCGGACTGGTGCGTCAGCGCATGAAATTGCCTCTGGGGCCGACCACGGTGATCTCGACAAAATTCGAACCGTGCCGGTTTTGCGGACTGTAGGCAAGCGTGTAGCCGCCGAGATCGAGGTTGCTGAGTTTTTCCATGGACAGAGCCAGGCTTTGCGGTGTCGGGGTTTTGCCGGCGCCGCGCAGGCCTTCAATCAGCACCCGGCCGTTGATATAGCCGGCGAAATGGTCGTAGTCCACCGGTTTGCCCGCTTTCTCCATCAACTGGTTGAAGTCGCGTGCCAGCGGTGTCGTGGCGCGCCAGGGATAGGGCGTGGCACGCGCAACCGCCAGACCGCGCGCGTCGTCGCCGAGTGCCTTGAGGATGGCCGAACCGACCGACAGCGAGAAGGTATAGATCGGCACCCCCAGGTGGGCCCGGTTGGCTTTGATGTAGGGCACCACCGCCGGGCCAGCCACGATCATGATCACGGCCTGCGGGCGCACGCTGGCCAGGCCCTGGGCCACGGTGGCGGCATCGGCGCCATTGACGTCCAGCGGGCGCGTCGCGGCCACACTGCCACCTTCGGACACGATGACTTTTTCTGCCAGCGGCAGCAAGAGCTTGCCGAAATCGTTGTTCTGGTAAACCACGGCGATGCGGGTGGCCTGGACCGATTTGAGGTTGCGCACCATCTTGACCAGTTCGTCTGCGTAACTGGCCTGGGTGGTAAAGAAATAGGGATTGGGTTGAACGCGCAACGCCGGACTGCCGCTGTAGGCCGAAATCAGCGGCACATGTTTTTCGGCGATGTAGGGCAGTACCGCCGCAGTCTGGGCTGTCCCGACCGTCCCGAACAAGGCCAGCACCTCCTGCTCCTCCACCAGCTGGCGGGCATTTTCGAGCGTGCGTTTCGGGTCGAACGCATCGTCCAGCACCAGCAGCCTGATGCGCCGCCCCGCAATGCCACCACGCCGGTTGATCTCATCAAATGCCATCTGCTGGCCGCCGAACACGCCCAGCAAGGTGGGTGCCATCGGGCCGCTCAGTGGCGCGCTCTGGCCGATCAGCAGGTCGGTTTTGCTGGCCCGGGCGGCATGGGGCCACAGCGGCAGGGTGAGCGAGGCCAGCGCGAGGCGGCGGCTGACGGTGGTGGGCGGAATGGTCATTGGTGATGTCTCCGGTAGATGGAACTTCATCTTTCCCGGGGCCAGACCGGCCGTCTATTCAAAACTTGCCGTCGCTGCGCCGATTTGGTGAAAACTTGCTGTTTGCGGCCTATCGCAAACCCTGAGCGCGTGGCGCCTGCCGCTCAGCGCGAGCGTTGCCATTGCAGCGGCGTTTGCCCGGTGTGCCGCTTGAACTGCGCCGAGAAGTGGCTGGATGAACCGAAGCCGCAGGCGAGGGCCACTTCCAGCATGCTCATCCCGCTTTGTGACCACAACACGCGTTTGGCCAGCGCCATGCGCCGGGCCAGGATGTGCTGGTGCGGCGTCACCCCCAGGCTGTCGCGGAAAACGCGGCAAAAATGAAACAGGCTCATGCCGGCAACCTCGGCCAGTTGCTCCAGGGTCAGGGCGCCCTGCAGGTGGGCCTCGATGTGGGCCAGCACCCTTTCGATGGGAGCGCCGGCGGCACCTGCCCGCAGCCTTTTTTGCCGGAGAAGCAGGCGGGCCAGCAGGGCCCGGGCGACGGCTTCGGTGGCGAGCGGTCCGTCGGGGTTGCCGGCCCGCAGGTCGCCCAGCAAGGCCTGCGACAACAGGCGCAGTGCCTCGTCGGTCGTCACGATCTGGTGATCGAGCTGCGCCTGGCGGTAGCCCGGTCCGAGGCTCATGGCACTGTCCGAAAACAGCTCCCGCGATATCCGGAAAGTCGCCAGCCGCCCGGGCCGCAGGCGTTTCCCGCTGCGCGGCGGCGGTTCGCCGTGATGCGTGAATGACATGTCCGGCGGGATGATCATCAGCGAATGCCGCGCAAAACTTATCGGTGCTTCACAGCCGTCGCCGGGGGCGCGGGCGCTGTAGGAGGGGCCGATGTTGAGGCTGATGCGGTAATAGGGTTGCGCCTCCACGGTGTGTACCGGTCCGCAGAGATGGACCAGGGCCAGCGTCACGTGGCGCGAAGCCGAAGGAAGTACCTGCCGAACGATGGGTTCGGTGGCAGGGGGCGCGCAAGCCAGCAAGGACATCCGCATCATGTTACGGAACGTAACAAATCGGGCTCTCCGGTGTTTCCCGCAGTGCTGTCTTTCCGGTGACAGTGCCGGGCATTGCTAACCCATGGCTCAAGCCGCTGGCCCGGTATGTCACAGCCCCGGTTGGGCCTGCGGGCCGCCGGCTTGCCGGCCTTGTACGCCACCCGCCTGTTTTGCGCATCCGGGCAGGCGCTGAAGGGCGCGGTGCCGGGGCCGCGCGCTACCATCCGCTTGCTGCGTTCCGACGTGGGAGCGCATTGCAACCATAAAAAGGGACTTGATGTGATCAGCGTGATCCAGCGTGTGAGCCAGGCGCGTGTGCGGGTGGCCGGCGACACTGTCGGAGAAATTGGCGCCGGCCTGTTGCTGCTTTTGTGTGCCGAGCGTGGCGACAGCGAAGGCGAGGCAGACCGGCTGCTGGCGAAAGTCCTGAAGCTGCGCATCTTTGCTGATGATGCGGGCAAGATGAACCGCAGCGTGCAGGACACCGGTGGCGGGTTGCTCGTGGTGAGCCAGTTCACCCTGGCCGCCGATGTCTCGGGGGGCAACCGGCCCAGCTTCACCGATGCCGCCGCGCCCGAGGAAGGGCGCCGGCTCTACGACTACTTTGTGGTGCAGGCCCGGCGAGCCCATCCGCTGGTGCAGACCGGGCAGTTTGCGGCCGACATGCAGGTGCAGCTCGTCAATGACGGGCCGGTGACGATTCCCTTGCGGATCGCGCCTGCGGCGGGGTCCTAGCGCCTTGCCTGGCGCTACAAGGTGTGTGTCCTGTCCCCTTCGGCAAACCCCAAAGCCTGCCACCCGTCCCAGGGGTGCGCCGGTGAATCCACCACAAAGGCGATCACCTTGAACAGCTCGCCCATCTCGTGCTCGTTCACCAGCTTTTGCACCATCACACGTTCGGCCAGCGGCGCTTGCTCCATGCCGTCCAGCACGCCGCAGTTCAGCAGAAAACGCGCCTGGCTGGTGTAGCCCAGCACCTGCAGGCCGGCCTCCTGCCCGGCCAGCGCGATGCCGCTGAAGTTGACGTGGGCGGTGATGTCTTTTTCGCCGACGTCCCGCAGCGCATCGGCATCCAGCAAATGACCGCGGTGGCACATCAGCGTGCCCATGCTGCGTTGCGGGTGGTAATACTCGTGCTCGGGGAAACCGTAGTCGATCAGGAACACGGCGCCAGCCTGCAGCCGGTCAGCCAGCGTGGCCACAAAGGCTTCAGCCTGGGGGTGGATCTCGGTCAGGTAGTCGTGGCTGCCGACCACTTCAACAGGCGGGCGCAGCGCGGTCGGCCGGTCGGCGTGGACGAACGTTTCATCCTGGACGGCAACACCCCGCTCCAACCAGATGCCATCGCAGCGCGCCAGCAACTGGACCGGCATGGCATCGAGCACCTCATTGCCCACCACCACGCCCAGCATCTGCGCAGGGAGCTCGCTGACCCAGCGCACCGTGTCGCCCCAGGCCGCGAGCCGCTCGCGCTGGCGCGCCTGCAGGCTGCCCGACAGATCAACAATCGTGTAGCGCTGGATCTGCGGGCCCAGGGCGCGCAGCAACTGCTCGGCCAGCGCGCCCGATCCGGCGCCGAATTCCCAGACTTCATGGGTGGCTGTGGCCTGCAGCGCCTGGGCGACCTGCCGCGCCAGCGCCTGGCCGAAACGCGGCGACAGCTCCGGCGCCGTCACAAAATCGCTGCCGGAGCCTGGCATCAGGCCGAATTTGCGCGAATCATGGGCGTAATAACCGAGGCCCGGCGCGTACAGGGCCAGCGCCATGAAACGGTCAAAGCCAATCCAGCCGCCGGCGGCGGCGATGGCCTCACGGATGTGCCCGGCGAGGGCGCTCGTTAAACTAGGGGGTGTCGTCATGATCGGGGGAGTCACCCCTGAATTGTCGGCGATTGCCCTGCCACGGGGCCAGCCTCCACCACCCGCATGAATCCAGCCTTGCCTTCCCCTGTTGTTCTCGTCACCGGCGCTGCCAAACGGCTGGGCCGCGAGATCGCGCTCGCGCTGGCCGCAGGCGGCTGGCGGGTGGCCGTGCATTATCGCAGTTCGGAAGCAGATGCTATTAAAACAGTAGCTGATTGCGCACAACTGGCGGGGGCTGCAGCCCAGTTTTCTTGTGAACTGGACGACGAGGCCGCTGTCCGGGGCCTGTTGCCGAGCGTGGTCAGCCATTTCGGCCAGATCGATGCGGTGGTCAACAACGCTTCCACCTTTGAACACGACAACGCCGCCGGGTTTGGGTTTGCTGCTTTTGAAAAGCACATGCGCAGCAACACCGGTGCTGCCATCCTGCTGGCTCAGGCGCTGCATGCCCATGCGCTTGAGCGGCAGGCCACGGGGGCGGTGGTTGCGCAACCCGGCCGGTTTGCGGTCGTCAACCTGCTGGACCAGAAACTGTGGAACCCCAACCCCGACTTTTTCAGCTACACCCTGTCCAAAGCGGCACTGGAGGCGGCCAACACCCTGTTGGCGATGGCGCTGGCGCCGCAGGTGCGCGTGGTCGGTGTGGCGCCCGGCCTCACGCTGACCAGCCATTTGCTCAGTGACGAAAAGTTCGCGGCGCTGCACAAGCTTTCACCGCTGGGCCGCTCCTCCAACGCAGCCGATGTCGCGGCCACCGTCAAGTTTGCGCTGGAAAACACGTCCATCACCGGCACCACCTTGCTGGTGGACGGCGGTCAGCACTTGATGAAATTCGAGCGTGATTTCTCACTGATGTGAGCGCGCATTCCTACACACGCACTGCGAGCCGCTACCCACCATGTCTATCACACGGGGCAATCAGATACTGACGCTGAACGGTTTGCGTTTCGACGCCAACCTGGGAATTCTTGACCAGGAAAAGACCGCGCCGCAGCCGATCCAGGTGGATGCCGAACTGAACCTGGGCACGCAGCCGCTGCTGCCCAGCGATGACGACATCAGCCATGTGCTGGACTACCGCAAGGTGCGCCAGATCATCATCAACGAGTGCCGGGCCGAACATGTGAACCTGCTGGAAACGCTGATTGGCAAGCTCGCACACCGGCTGATGCAGTTGCCCGGCGTGTTGGGGGTGCGTGTGAAAATTGCGAAGCTGGAAATTTTTGAGGACTGCGAAGTGGCCATTCGCGTCGAAACCGGTCAATGGTGAATGGGATGGATGAAACGTTATGAGTGCTGTACTGAATGAGCTGAAAAACGATGCCGGCGGCGCGGCGGATGCCAGCGCCAAAGCCGGGCTGAAGATCGAGCGCGAGGAACACAAGCTTGAAAAACGCCTGTGCCGCGAAGTCGGCCGCGCGATCATGGACTTCAACATGATCGAGGAAGGTGACAAGGTCATGGTCTGCGTGTCGGGCGGCAAGGACAGCTACGCCATGCTGGACATCCTGCTCAAGCTGCAAAAGCGTGCGCCCATCCATTTCGACCTGATTGCCGTCAACCTCGACCAGAAACAGCCCGGTTTCCCCGACCACATCCTGCCGCAGTACCTGGAAAAACTCGGTGTGCCTTTCCACATCGAAACCCAGGACACCTACAGCATCGTCAAGCGTGTGATCCCCGAGGGCAAGACCATGTGTTCGCTGTGCTCGCGCCTGCGCCGCGGCATTTTGTACCGTGTGGCCGAAGAACTCGGCGCCACCAAGATCGCGCTGGGCCACCATCGCGACGACATGCTGCAGACCTTCTTCCTGAACATGT